>CAZPIF010000081.1:0-6615 GCA_964586565.1 uncultured bacterium | reverse complement strand
TCCAATAATAGGTATACCATTTTCGACTAATGCAACACTTACAACAAAATGTGGGACACCTTCAATAAATTCTTTTGTTCCATCTAATGGGTCTACAACCCAAACTCTATTTTTATTAAGTCTACTTTTAGAATCTATCGTCTCTTCTGAAAGCCATCCATAACTAGGATAGGCATCTGTTAGTATCTCTTTTAATCTTTTATCTGAAGCATGATCGGCACTGGTGACAGGATTATGGAAACCTTTATCTTTAATCTCATAGTCTGATTTATAGTAATTTAAAATTATGTTTCCTGCCTCAACTGCAGCATCTTTTGCTATTCTTAATTCCGTCATTATTAAAAATTAAGTCGTCTTAAATTAAATTATAATAACTGATTCTTATTGTTTTTGGAAAGTGATAAACTTTTCTCTTTGCTTTCTAGAAGGAACAGAAAAATCACTATATTTTTCAGTTATAATTTTCCAGCCATTATTAAATATCGCTTTTAATTCCTTAGTAGATGTTCCGTATGGTGGCCCACCTTCATCAATAGATTTATCTAAAGGAAACCATAAGCCTAAAAGCATTCCATCAATCTTTAATAGGCCTCTTACCAATCTCTCATATTCTTGCCTTCGACTTGGATGTATTGCACAAAAACAAGTTTGTTCAATGATATAATCGAATGAATTTTTATATTTTGGTAGCAAATCAAATATATTTTGCTCTAAAATATTTAGTTTTACTTTTTCAATATGAGCTAGTTTTGTAATATTTTTTATTGCAGAAGGTGCAAAATCAACTGCTGTAACATTAAATCCAGTTTTGGCAAAAATGATTGCATCATATCCATAACCACAACCAATAATACATAAATTACCGTTAGGCAGTTGCTTTGCCAAATCTTGAAATACTGGTGTAGGACCTTTCAAATCCCATTGTGCTTCATCTTCTAAATATTTTTTTTCCCAGAACTGAGGTTTTTCTACATTTTTTAATTGATAAGGGGTATTGTTTTGATCAACTGGCATATATATTAATATAATTATTTACATTAAACTTAGTTTTGCATCCATTATAGTTCATGTATCTAATCTTTCCATAGACAGGCCTTTCAAACCAAGCTCTATCATGCACACCACCTATACTCCACGCAATGCCAGCGTACCCATTAGGGTCCCTTCCATCCAATTCATATTTGTCATTTAATTCAATCGCTATTTGCATAGCAATTTCTGGATTAGGACTCCATTCCAAAATTTTTTTGGCCCAATACATTCTCATATATCCATGCATTTTACCTTGTTCTCTCATCTGATTTTGAGCTGCATTCCATAAAGGGTCATGTGTTTTTGCTTCTTCAAATTGTTCTTTTGGATATAAATAATCTCTCTCATCATCTCTATGTTCATTCAACGTCTTTTTTGCCCAGGAATGAAATCCCTCGAAATAATCATAATTTGGCTCATACTCACAAAAATTATCTGATAACTCCCGACGAACGATCATCTCCTCTAAAAATGAATTTTTATCTTCATTTTTTAATGATGAATTTTTTATTTCAAGCGCTACACGCTGTGTTGAGATATGACCAAAATGAAAATATGGACTCATACAGCTTAGTGCTTGCTTTGTTGGATCATTCCTATAATTATCATAACCATCAAGTACTTGTGATAATATTTTTAACCTATTTGCTGCTGCTTTTTCGCCAGGTTCAATCCAATCAATTTCTTTTACAGTATGGTCTATAACCAGATGATCAATAATTCTACTATATATTTCTACTTTAGGTTTTATTAATCCATATGGATGCTTTTTAATTTTTGGAAAATCAGTTAAATACTTTCCTAGGTTATTTTGAATTTTTTTTCGAATAGTATATGCCGCATATTCTTTTTTTTGAGATGTCACCCAAGCCGGTACAATATTATGCGCATCTATCTGATACATTGGTATATCGATACGATTAACTACATCCATTATTTTTTTTCGGTATGATTTAAGTGGATTATAATCTACGATAATCATTCCAACAGATTTTTCATTTACTATTTCAGGAATAGCATTAACTGCTTTTTTTTGAATTAAAAGGAATTCTATATTTAATTGCTCTAGTTTAATTCTTAATTCTTCTAAACCCTTAAATAAAAATCCATATTGTCTAATATTAGCATTTAAAAACTTACCAATATATTGAAAGCATACAATCAGAGGTACCCCGTTTTTAATAGCAATATCCTGTGCTTCAATTAGAGCCCAGTTATCATCAACTCTCTTGTCTCTATTCATCCAATAGAGCACAGAGTTACCGGAGAACTTTCCACTTTTAAGAGTGCGGGCTCTTTGAACGTTTACCATGTGTGCAAGATTTAACTAATATTAATTAGATGATGATTTGTTTTAAATCATGATATGACTGGAAAGTGAAATCAGTGACTTTTTTCACTGAAGGTATGAATTGAATACCTTCTCCACCAAAGACAACTTTAATTCCTAAATCATGAGCTAAAGTTGCAATTACTTTTGTCTGCTCTGCTGTCTTTTTAATATTATTTTCGACAGTTGCCATACAGCATTGCATGTTACACAAATAAAATAGGATCAGATCAACATTTTTTTTCTTAAGCACAGACCCGAGATCTCCTAGTTCAGCGTGCGATCCTGTATTAAAAACGTTATACCCTTCGTGCCTTAAAATTATTTCAGACATTACAACACCGAGATCAGGTAAGTTATCTTCAAAATTTATGCAGAGAGCACTTCTTCCATTAAAAGAACCATTTGGTTTATTCTGATTGAGATTTTCTGTAGTTCTTGTTATCAGCTTTCTACTTATAAATGTTTCCACATGAGATAAATAACCCTTATTGAGTGCATTTTCTACAATTGTACCCGCTGGTTCTATTATCTTATCACAAATATCTTCAACAGCAAGACCTCTCATGTATGAACCATTGATTATAGTGCTGACACTGAGATCATCGGATTCTAAACTAGCATCTGCAAGTGTGTGTGCGAGTTCATTGTAATTTTTTTTAACTATCTGCTCATAAATATTTTTGTGTAGTTTAGATTCGAGACCTAACTCATTGCTTTTGCCATGATTTTCGTGTTGTTTGTAGTAATCCCGAACATGTTGCATGGTAAATTTCCGGTGACCGCCAGCAGTCTTTTTGCAACCTACGACTCCAGCATTTGTCCATCTTTTGAGCGTACTGACATTTATGCCAAGTATTTCGGAAACTTCTTTTGAAGATAAGTATCTCATATTAGATAATACACATTAAACACTCTTCATAAAAGAATAAATTGAGCGTTTTGAACTAATTTGCATAATAAATAGTTTAATATTTCGGTTTCTATTTTATCAAGTCTTTCTGTCAATTTTCTCAATAAAATTTGTGTCTGGATCATTTTCATAAATATATTTGATGCCATCTCTATGAGTTTTATGACTTGGATTTGACCCAACCCTGTCATCGACTATGGCAAAGTGTGGAGGATGTTCTCCTGGTGTAACCAGCGCTATAGATATATTATCGAATTTCAAGAGTGCCCAAGTGTGATCTTGATACTTTATCTCACAATCAAACTGGTTTTTGTACCAAATTACAGATTTTCCGATATCTTTTGATTCAACAGCAATATGATCAATGTAAGATAGCATCATGTCGGATCAAGCACTTCTGTATTATGGTAGTATTTATTTTTTATGCGTATTGAGCAACTAGGACATACACCTTTTTTCTTTCCATACCTTGGAAAATTGTGATAGTATTTGTAATCAAGCGTTTGATTAAAAACCATTATTTCCCACACAGTCTTACATACTGGGCATACTTTTAGATCCTTATCTGCTTTTTTTGCATCAAAATTATTCTTTGGCTCTTTTTTTTCATTAAAGTGCTTTAAGTCAGCACCTCTAGCTACTGCATCTAAAATTGACATATTAACTCCTATCTTATGACAAATATTATGAAAGACAGATATTATAAGTCAAGCCTTAATTAGGCGTTATGAGCGTTTTTCAATTAATAATTTTATATAGAAATGCTTTTATTTCTAAAAAACCACATTCTATATGATATTTTCCTAATAAAAATTGGAAAAATCATTATTGGATAAATTAAATACATTTTTATTGAACTCTTGGAATCTAAATACACCCTGTCAGTTATGGCTACTCCATCATCCAGATCTTCGACAATATGATGATGATTCCATTCATGTAAACCAAATGGCAGTTCGACTCCCATATCTTCAAAATGCAAATACGTTTCATTAACTTCGTAATTCCTATGAATTACTTTCATGTTTCTCCACCCAAAGAACCAAAAAGAAAAAGAGGCTACTTTCCCGTTTTCAATTCCATCCCAACTACTTATTTTTACAGGTTGAGACGAAATCAAATACTCTACAAATTTTCTATCATGAAATGACTGAATTACATCCGATATTTTTATATCCTTTAAAATAACTTTTTGCTGGTATAACATTTCATTTTTTAATATTAAGAATAAAATAAAAAAACGTATTTAGCTTGGAAATTGCATACTAATCAATTTGAACAATGATTTCGTTTTTCCGAAATGGAGGTATAGCCCAAGGTGAGTTATATTGCGCTACCATATAGGCTCTATTAGTCTTATAACCATTAGCGTAGAGAAGGTCTCTTAATTCATTCTTATAGTGCGATGCTCTATCTCTAGTAGCCCATCCTCCAAACCTGAGAACAGCAGTCTTTCCTAAATTAACTCTTTTTATAGAGACGTTATCAGTATTTGGCTTAGGTAGATCTTTTATCGAATGCTCTGAAGGCATTACAAATTGTATCTCATAAATTTCTTGCGAATCCGGTGTATTTGTAAAAACTGGAGCAGTCATTTCTATATTCATACCTGTTGCATTACCTCCAAATATGTAGTTTGCAATTCTCCTAAAACCAATAGATGTTGCATTTCTATATTCGCTCTGAACCTGCGTTGTAGCAATGATCATGGATTCATATTGTCTTATCTCAAATCCATTCTCTTTTTTGATTAAAGTATATTCTGGTGTTTCAATAGCCATGACTTCACTCAAAATAATACATGATAATAGAAAGATGATTGCAAATTTAATTCTATTGAAATTCATTTTTTAAAAAGTGGAATTAGCGCCGGAGTGTTACGCTTGTACTTTTTATAATTTTCATCATCTCCCCACTTTAATGCAGCATGATTCTCTAGTAGGTTTACTCCACTAATTCTTGTTAAGAGAAAATAGATAAAAACTGGGGAGATCAAACTAATATGTTGCCAACCATGCAAAGTTGGATATGCAATAACTGCCATCCCAATCCAAAGTAATATTTCACCAAAGTAATTTGGATGTCTGGATATACTCCATAGCCCACTTGAAATAAAATAATCTTTATTAGATAGTTGTGACCTAAATCTTCTTTTCTGCTCATCTGCGATAACCTCAAATGAAAACCCTACGATCCAAAGTATTAAACCAGCATATAGATAAGAATCATCATGATATTCTACATTATTTATTATCATTACCAAGGCATTTACGGTAGTGAGGAAAACCCAAAGTGCTGAAATAGTCCACCAAACCAAAAAACCCGAGAATTTTTGTTTTACTTCACGAAATCTTCGATCTTCTCCTGCCTTTAATACACGCATAAATAGAAAAAAACCAAGCCTAAGAGCCCAAACTGACACCAGTATAATTGTTAAAATTGAACGAGTGTTTAAGACTCCTCCAGATACAAACTTAGTAAGATAGTATGCTGTGAAAAGCACACAAACATAGGCAAGTGTACCAGATATGTCATAATATTTTTCTGTTCTAGCAAGGTAAGATGGAATAAATGCTACCCAATGAACTATAAAGCTAATAAACATGCAAATTATTATTATTGGAACCCCATTATAATTTAGTCCGCCTTGCGAACAAGCAATCCCAATAGCTGCCCCTATTAAGAGAACAACGATTACGCTTAGATAATCTTTTAGAGAATGTACCATTATTAATAAATGATTTTTACTTTCTTAAGAATTGAAGTTATCATATATCCAAAATCTAACTCAAACCATCTTACTGCAAAATTTATGTTGTTAGGTTTTTTGTGATGGTTGTTTTGGTATAATTCACCCATCATTAATAAATCGATTGGGAGCGTATTTTTGGAATTATCTTTTATGTCATCAAAATTTCGGTATCCTCTTTTATGACCAAACCAATTAACGATGAATCCATGCATAGACCCCATAAAAACATGGAGTGGAATCAAAGCATATTGCCAAGTATCCGTTGCAAACTCCAAATAGAATAATACATATAATAATATAAATCCAAACCTAGTAAATAATGATTCGCCAATTTTTTCTAGCGCGTACCACCTGGGAACATCACCTGATGTTCTTTTCCCCATCATAAATTCATTTACAAGTTTTCTATACTCATTCACGGTTGCTAAATTAAATGAAATAATATTTGTCAAGTGCACTGGTGAATGTGGGTCTTTAGGAGTATCGGCATACGAATGATGGTTTCGATGCATTATTCCATATGCTCCTGGATGTAAAAAGGATGATCCCTGAAAAATAAATGTAAGAAAAAAAAATGTTTTCTCCCAA
>CAZPIF010000080.1:0-6704 GCA_964586565.1 uncultured bacterium | reverse complement strand
CGAGGTAAATTAGGTGCACCTTCTTGAAGTATTGGCGTACTACCAGGAAAACTCACCCTAGTTTTACCGTTATTATCCAGAGTTTTAAAGTAGCCGTTCATCTCAAAAGCAATTTTGATATTATCAGAATTATTAAAATCAATTTGCCAAACAGGTTCAGAAGGCTGTTCAGAACCTAAATCAGTCCAGCCAGAGGCGAAAACCTCTGAAAAAAGAAGAACTATTAGAAAATAATATTTGCTATTCAAAATCATTATTTTATTTACTATTTAACCATTAATAATACGATTATAAACTATAAAAAACTTACTTGTCCAGCCAACAACGGTTTATTTAAAAATCTAGTTATTTTTACTGGTATTAATCCAATATTGAATCCTTTCTGTAATTTGGTCTAATTCTTTTACTCTTTTCCTTTTCCTAACTCCATTTGCATAGATATTTAACTTCTTAATAAGTATCTCCTTTGCAGAATTAAATTGTGATTTGTTTAGAGATTTTGAACTTAATATTTTTTCCAGTGATTGAATCCGATATTTTTCTATCCCTCCCTCTACGCGAGAAAGCTGATCAACATGGCCACCATATTTTTTAATTAACGGTTGATCAAGAAATAAAACTTTATAATGCGCTGCTATGCGAAGCCATAAATCATAATCTTCACATACTATTAACGACTCATCAAAATAACCAATATGATCAAAAACTTCTTTTTTTATAATTGAGGATGATGGGGAGATCCTGCACATATCAAGACATTTTTCAAAAATATATCCTCCATATTTTTCATGTTTCTTCATTTGATTCACACGAGTACCATTTCTTATCCAGATTTCATTTGTATGGCAAAAAACAGCTTCTTTATCGCTCCTTAGAATAGATAATTGGCGCTCCAATTTTTCAGGGATCCACTCATCATCTGAATCTAGGAATGCTATCCAGTTACCATTTGCAGAAAAAATTCCTCTGTTTCTTGATGCACTAACTCCTGAATTATTTTGATTGAGGTATTGAATAAAAGGATATTCTTCTTTTATCCATTCTCTCGTACCATCATCAGAACCATCATCAACAATAATAATCTCTAATGGTTTAATGGTTTGCGTTAAAATAGATTCTATTGCCCTAGTTAGAGTGTGCTTTCTATTATATGTAGGTATTACGACAGAAACTTTCAAAGTCTTACAAAGTAATCATTTACAAAAAGACACTGTACGATATTAGTGCCTACTAATTTAGATTAAAACTTGTTGAATAGTTAAAATAGTTTTTGGGGATATAGTCTCTTATTTACAAGTGCATTTATCTTATTTGTGACATGATCTTTATCTTCTTGATATGTGACACCAAACCAACTAGATGTTGTTTTGAGAACCTCTACTTTTTTATCTTTAGTTAGAATAAGATTATTTACCACAGTCGGAATTAAAAACTCACTAGTTAGATCTTGACCCTCTTCATCAAGAAAATCAACGAACATTTCATTGAGATAATTAAATATTTCAGGAGTAAAACCCCAAACATTCATTGACACAGGCTCAGACCCATCTAGCCTTAAATCTCGATCAGAAGATATACCAGATATAGTTTCTTTTAGATCCCTAGTCTCAATAACAGTCTGCAAACTATTATTATCAACAGTACATAATCCTCGCGTTACACTTCCAAATTCTGATAGGGTATTACCAAGCTGAAATGCCACCATTGAAAAATCAGTTCCACCATCTCTGTAATAATTAGAAATAACCTCATATGATTCTAAACCGTAGAAATCATCTCCATTAATTGCTACAAACGGCTCATCTATAAGATTTCTTGCCGAAAATATAGCATGACCAGTCCCCCAAGGTTTTTTTCGACCCAAGGGGCATTCAAAACTATTGGGTAAATCATTAACATCTTGAAAAGCAAAACCAATCTGGATTTTATCTGAATATTTATCTGTTATTTTTGATCTAAAATCTTTTTCAATATCTTTTCTAATTATGAAGACAACTTTACTAAAACCGGCACGAATGGCATCATAAACAGAATAATCAATAATGGTTTCTCCACTAGGTCCTACATTATCTAATTGTTTGAGACCTCCATATCTGGATCCCATTCCCGCTGCCATTACTAAAAGTGTGATATTTTGCATTATAGATAGATTTTTTTTATTAATAAATGAATTTGTAAATAAAGGACTATTATAGAATTACTGTATTTTAATAAAAAATTTTGGTAAAAGTTCTAAACTAAAACTCTAAAAGACTACCTGGAATTACTAATGGATCCAAACCGATATGATAGCCTACAAGTTCAGGGATATTTCCACGAGTGATTGATGAGGAATTGCCCTGTATATCTACTGAATACTTTGATACTACCGAACCAACAATATCACTATTTCCTGAAAGAATAAAAGACTGACTATAATTCAAAATTGCGCCAAACAATGCGGTATTATTTAGATCGAGGCTGTTACTACCTTTAGAAATGATGATACCATAAACTGTGCTATTATCATAATCAGTGTTTCCTTTTGCATATGTGACTACAGATGCATCCAAATTTGTTCCAAGCTGTGAACCAGAGACAATTAGATTCCCACTGCAAATTAAAAAAATATTTCCATTGATTACAGAATTTGAGTTTATTGTGATATTACCATTCGCAACTATATAACCCGGGCCATTAAAAGTTGTGTTCGAAATAAGAATATCACTATTTGCTAGTAGTTGCCTATTTGAATAACTACTTAGATTCACTGTCTGATTCACAAAAGAAGAATTATTCATTTTTGATAAGACCGGACCAGATGTCCAACTTGCACCATGTCTTGTTCCATCATTATTAGACTGCGTCTGTGTATCATTTGTGTAATTACCCGAGTTTTCTTGAAAATTATAATATGCTGTTAAACCAGATTCATTACCCTCAAGAATAGTATCCTTAAAAGTAGATATCTGTGAACCTGTTCTAGTACTATTCCACAGTCTTACTTCATCTATATACCCACCAAAATATTTATAACTGTTATAATCACCACTATGAAATTTTGTGTCCTTATTACGACCAACAGATATATCTCCTGGATGATTCCAAAGTTTGGACCCCTGCCCAGAACCAAATTCTTGACCATCTAAATATCCTTTAAAAGCATTATTAGTTTTAGAGTTTCCACCATTTAAAGTAAGGGCTACATGGTGCCAGGTATTGTTCTGAATATTACTTGTTGATAACCAGGTTCCTTGCCAATTACTTTCACCACTCGGCTCATTCCATCCTCCAACGTATAACTTTCCTCCATGAATATAAATATTTAATCCTCTAACCGTTCCACCCTGTTCATAAATTGTCTGTTTTCTAGATGTTATTGATTTGTCATTAACCCTGAACCAGGCTTCTATGGTTTTTTGAGTATGATTGTTCCCTGTATTGATATCACCAGAATTATTAATTCTTACATAATCATTATTACCATCAAAAGACAAAGCATAGTTAGTATACGCTCCTGGTGCTGAGGACGCACTAGTTAATAAAGCTTCATACTGACTGGTATTTAATTGAGGAAATTCAGGGAAAGGACTTAGCGTTGTTCCTCCTGATCCTGTTCCAATATAAGTCACTCCATTACTTGCTACACTACCAGACTGAACGGTTCCATTAAAAAACATATCTCCTACGATACTACCACTGGGTTCCGAAAATACTTGCCCCGCCGTATTTTTACCATAAAATGAAAAACAAAAAGCCTCTGGAAAAGATGATAGAATCAGTCTAATGTTCCTCTCTACATCATCAATCTTCCCAATGCTCTCTAGAGTCAAATATTGTGTTTTCGGTAAAGTAGAACCTGTTTCATCGGTCTGACTATTATAGGATACGGTATAAGTACCGTTATTGAATTCCTCAGAAATAACAGATGTATTCCTAGATATCTTATAGTTCTGAAGTCCATGCTCAATCCCAGTCATAGCAAGATTACGTGCTTTGATATCTTGGGTATGATACCCACCAGTACGGGTTTCAATTGCTGAAAAACGTGCTAAATAATAAGCAAATATACTTAATAGTATAAAAATACCCATTGTAGATGCCATCAGAATAACTCCAGACTCATCCTTTATAAATTTCTTCATAATATTCATTAATTATGATAGCTCATTTTTTTACCAAATCTGAAATTCTTAGGATAGATGAACGAGCTTAAAGAAATCTCATCTTGATCTTTAATAAACTCCAGCTCTAATCGCATCATATGAACATTATTTGCTTGGTTACTGGACATCCCAGATATTGGTGGCGATATTAAATTGTAATTATCATCGTAAAAGTAAAAACCATTTGTATTAGAAGATGAAAGTGAATTAGATAAAGAATTATAACTTCCATTTCCAACCCTAATATTAAAATTCCCGGAAGAAGCTAATTGAAAATCTTTCGTAATATTTTTTGCATTTTTTAGGTAAAGACTACTCTGATCAGATTGCACAAAATCCACTGCACCGGATTGTGCTTGGGACTCTCTCATAATTTTCCAAAATGCTATTCTTGATTCACTTACAAAACCTTGACGGTTTGTTTCTTTGACAAAAAGATCTGCTCCCTGGAATAGCATGGTCGCAGCCATAGAGCCTATAATACCAATTAAGACTATTACTATTACTAGCTCTATTAGAGTAAATCCATTTTTATTTTTATTTATCAAAACTATAGCCCCGGACTTACTATCATTGTGTCAGTTATGGCAGAGAGAGTCGGATGGGAAACTTTAACCATAATACTTTTATAATTAGTCTGACTAGATTGCGGACTATGAAAACCTGTTGATGTGGACACATAGTTTACTGAAACCGAACAACTAAATACAGGATGTCCACTCACAGAAGATTCAAAATAACCATTAAAATCATCGATATCATCAAACTGCTGCACCTGTGACTCACCTGAATCCTTTCCAAGTACGGAGGACCAAGGATATGATATGTTCTCATCAAAACGTCTTGCACGAATCTCATTTTGCAAACTATTTAAAATAGTACTCTGTATTGTCCTAATCTCTGATTTAGCCCTAATTGTTTTTCCAGTATTAAGTGCCCGTAAAAAGACCATAAAAGATAGGGTAAGTAAAATTAAAACAACCATAACCTCAACAAGAGTGAATCCATCCTTATTTCTTATCGTTGATTTCATTAATTCACTATCCATTTTCCAGTTACAGGCTCAACAGATATAGTCTTAGAATTAAGTGAAACAGTTCCGCCTGACTTTGGCTCACCAAGTGGGAGAAACTGGAGCTCTGTAGATCCTCCAAAGTTTGCAGATTGAATATCTACATCTCTCATTGCAGAATTGTCTAGTGAAATAAGACCATTCTGACTGTTAGGATAATCAGCTATAGCCGCTCTAGACCCATCAGGACCTTTAAAAATAGTATAGCTCTCTTGCGCAGTTGAAAAAACAATGGTTAATGTATCATGCTTACCAAATGCCATAGCCCTCACAAGATCTATATCGCTTGTTATTTGATCAATAGCTATTTGTTCTCCAATATTTGACAATCCTAACCTGGTTCTGGTCATTGCCATTGTAGCAAATATACCAAGAATGATAATGATCAGAATCAACTCCATTAGGGAGAAGCCTGATATAGTTGTTAATAATATTTTTCTTTTTATTTTATCCATGGTCAAAAAAGAATTTCGACCAGAAGAATACGATTTTATATAGAGTAAGTAAAGGACTTTCCAAAAGAAGGACTATCCTCATCAATATCTTCAATTTTAATATAGTACATGACCTCGCCGGTCATTTCTATTGTATCATTCCAGGTCTCATACATGAATGCATTGTTATTTGCGTTTTTAGGTAATTCTCCTGTAGCAAAAAGATCTTTCGGTGCCATAGGAGATAGAAGAGAATCCATAGGAGTGCTCGCCCACTCAACATCCATAATTTTCATCTCATTATCAGGGGGAGATGGAAAATGAGCGATCCTGCCTTTCTGCTGATGCATTCTATAAAAATAATGGAAAAATGCCTCACGGATGGTCTGCATATTTGCGACATTACGTTTCCCCTGCATTTCCTCAGAAACACCATTATATGCGGGTATAGCAAAACTAATTAATACACCCATTAGTGCCAGAGTGACTACAAGCTCCATCATGGTGAATCCCGCTGTGTTTTTTATTTTTTTGATAATTATTGAATAATTCATTTTAATAGTTAGTGAATTTCGTTGCGAATTTAAAAAGGCTCCGGTGGGTACCGGAGCCTTTCTTTGATAATTTTAGTTTTGTATCTAATTAAATCAGATCAAATCCTTAGTTACCAGCGCCGTCTTCTCTTGCACCTAGTGTACCAACTGCATCATTGTTTCCGCCATCATTAGTTCCCTTGGTGTAGTCCCAGTGAACAAGAGTACCATTACCACGCATGTGAGTGATATTAGCAGTCGAAGAAGTAAAGCGCCACTGTCCGTCATCAGCTGCATTAGCATCAGTAGTTGCATAACCGGCAGGCTTTGTTTCTAAAGCATCCCATGGATTAGTTGGCCAGCTACGACGACCATTTTCCATAAGCTTCTCTGTAGCGTGTGATTCAAGACCAGCTCTGATTGCGCTGACTACTGCATCTTCAGCAGCTTCTTCAGCTTTTTGGACAGATGTCATGTATCTTGGAATCGCTACTGCGGCCAAGATTCCTAGTATGATCGT
>CAZPIF010000079.1:0-6754 GCA_964586565.1 uncultured bacterium | reverse complement strand
TGTACTACCTCTAAAATTCATTTGAAATACCGCAAACCCTCTGTTAGCTAAAAATTGTATCTGTGAATTATATCCCCACGTGTCTCTTGCCCAAGGACCACCATGTGGATTAACAACGACAGGTAAGTTTTTACCATCACTACCTTTAGGAAGAGTAAGATAGCCATGAATAGTTAATCCATCTCTTGAAGTGTATTTTATGGGACTCATCTCAGCCATATGGTCTTCATTTAACCAGGGACTAACCTTTCCAAGGTCAGTTAATTTATTCTCTACAACATTATAGAAATAATATGTGCCTCTTGATCTATCACTGTAGGTAACAACAATTGCTTTTGTTTCATCCTTTGAGAAACTAGTAATAGCAACTTCGTAACCTGACAATTGGGTTTCCAATTTGTTTTGAATATCTTTTCTCCAATCATCAAAAAACACCCTATTTGTTTTTGCTAGCGTATAGCTAACACCCGTTAATACTTTCCTCTTTTTTGAGAACATTAGATTACTTACATCCACTTCTTTATGTTCAAATATGAGTTTACCTTCTTGAGCTTGGACTATATTGAATTCATAAATGGCAGTTTTATCTCTTCCTCTGTTTGATGCGACATAAATATTTTTGTTATCAAAAGTAAAAAATAAAGGCGATACGCCTTCCTTGAAGTCAGTAGTGAGAATAGGTTCGAATGTATCTGACTCAGAATCTCTGTATAATAAACTTGTATTAACGCCGTCACTAGTGACTGCTATTCTTAATTTCCCATCATGATCGGTCATCCATCCTGATATATTACCTGGATTTTCTGCAATCATTTCCATTTTTCCAGTATTTACATTGACCCTATATGGATCAAATATTTGTTTATTGCGTTTGTTTAAACCAAGAATTACATGTTCAGGGTCTTCATCAAGATCATCTACAATGGTTGCTTTTACATTTTCAAATGGCGTTAAGTCTATTTCGTTGGACCCATCTCTATTTACTGCATAAAAGTGCATATTCTCATCACCACCATCATCTTTAACATAACCTATTCTTTCATCACCAAGCCAAAGAAAACCATAAATACTTCGTTCCTCGGATGAGGTTAATCTTTTTTCAACATCTGTTTCAATGTTTACGACATATACGTTCATCCTTGTTTTCCATGGTTTCATATATGCGATGTGACTTCCGTCGGGGGATATTCTAAAAGAGGATTTTTCAGGATTACGAAAAAAATCTTCCATTGGAATTAAAGGTGCTTTGTTTTCCATTTGATTACATCCTATAAAAATTATTAGGAAATAAATTATTTTAATATTTTGCATTTATTTTCCTTATTTATTCAACTTTAAAATTATTTAAAAATCAGATCACTTAAAATTACAATATCGAATATATCAATCATTTGATCAGAATTAAAATCGTATGATATATTATCCAACTCTGATTCAAGAATACTATGAATTACTACATTAATATCATCAGTATTAAAAAGCCCATCACCATTGGTGTCTTCAATATTTATTATAAAATCCGAGAGCTTATATTGCGAAGAAAAGTCTAGTATTTCTTGTGTGGAGCTAAATCCCCAATTATCTCCATAAAACCAAATATGACCACCATTTTTTGCCTTAATATGTACAAATTGACTATAAATACTGTTGTTACTAAAGCTGTATTTTATAGAAATATCAGTAAGAATTGTATCAATCTCCATGACATCATATTGGTGATAATTACTCCAGAAATCTATTGATTCTTCGATAGTAAGATATTGATCCCCGATAATATCGTCTCCGAAAACACCATAGCCTCCTGGATAGTAAGGATTAAAGATGTCTCCAGTGCCATGGATGTGCATAATAGGTATATCACGTCCTTGGTCAGTGCAATCACTTCCATCATCTATTAAATACATGTTCCCTGCGACAGATGCAAATGCAGTTATCCTTTTTGATAGATCGCAGGATAATCGATAAGCCATATAGCCTCCGTTAGAGAAACCTGCAGCATAAATTCGATCATAGTCAACAAAATCGTAGTTAATAATCATATAGTCAATTATATCACTGATAAATTGCACATCGTCAAATTTTTGAGTATCTGCTAAAGCATTCCAAAGGGTTGTGTAGCCACTTCCAGAACTATTTAAATAACTTCCAGATTGAGGCCGCACAGCAATAAAATTTCTATCAGAAAAATAATTTGCAACACCATACATGTTTGAATTTGTTTCTCCTAGCCCATGCATTAATATTATTAATGGTAATGATTCATTAGTATTATCAGGTAAACCAACCCTAAAGGTGCGGTTCTCACCTCCAGATACTATTTCAATCTCTTGGCTATGTAATAATCCATGAAAAGAAACTGTGAAAAAAATAAATAATTCTATTAAGAAGTTATTGTTTTCATTTTTAATGATATTCATACAAAAGTCTACTCTATGTCAAAAAAATAATAATTGACGTTTACAAAAAATTATGAACTGTAGCTCGATACTTTAATAGTAATTCTATTTGAGCAGAATCATCTTCTTGGTCTCTCTAAAATCTCCTGCTTCAATACTATACAGATATACTCCAGCAGATACTCGTTGACCTTGGTTGTTTGTAGAATCCCACCGCACTGATTTGAATCCAGAGTTCTGGTTATTATTGACCAGACTACTAATTAATTTACCCGAGATATCATAGATACTAATAGTGACAAATTCATTTTGTGGTAAATAATATTGTAAAATAGTAGATGGATTAAAAGGATTAGGATAATTATAAATATTGTTAAAACTATAATTATTGATTCTTTGAATTGATACAGTTGAATTATCAAATACTGACAATGCATCTAGCATCTCTCCATCAAAATCAAATAGAGCCTGATTTTCCCATGGGCTTCCAAATTGGTTTGTTGAAATCCAATCAGGAGCCCAATAACAAATACCCAATCCATAATCATTATCATCCACAACCATAATTAAGTCATTGAGGAATGAAAACTGCCCCTCCTCACTTGCTTCATATTCTTCAAGTAATTGAGTTTCAAGACCTAAGATATTATGAGTGTTATCATTCCACCCTAATGTGAATGGATATGCAGTCTCCACTATCAGTACTGGTTTTTGAAATTGATAACCAAGTTCATTTATATTCTGGCTTAAATCAGTTAAGGTTCCATGCCACATAGGATAGTATGATATACCCAGAATATCGATATTAACATCTTGTGTAATTAGATTATTAAAAAACCAGTTACCTCCACTACTTACATGCGAAATAATTTTTAATGTATCTTCAATGTCTAATGCACCATTTATTCCTTCTATAGCATGCATAAATAAATTTCTTAATTTGTTCCATTGAATATCATTATTAGATTCACCACAAACATATCCATCGGGCCATAATAAACCACAATCTGTTTCATTACCAATTTGCACATATTTTGGTAAAGTATTTTGATTTTTTAATCTAGTAATTACATGTTGACTGTATTGTTTTATGCTATCACATAGAATTTCAAAATTTAAATCTTCCCATGCAGAGGGTTTAGTTTGGTGTGATGGATCTGCCCAAGTGTCAGAATAATGGAAATCTAGTAATAGATCCAATCCTATATCACTTACTTTAGATGCTATTTCTAAAACACTTTCTAAATTGTTATAATTAAGTGTTGGAGTGTGCCAGATTTTAATTCTAACAGTGTTGATACCTTTATCTTTGAATATTTGAACTGGATCAATTTGGTTACCATTTTCATAAAAAAGTCCGCCGCTTTCTTCCACCTGCTTTAACATAGATAAATCAACACCATTTATGAATTGATTACTTTGTGTGAATAATATTGAGTTTATGAATCCAATAATAATAAATCTTTTCATATTTAAATTTACACATCTTACCACACAATTATACTCAGTGAATGCATTCTAAAATGCTTTATGATTAGTAACCAAAATAATTGTAATTTTGTAAATGAAAATGCTTAAAACAAATCAAAATAATGCGGAGAGGATCTTAAGATTTATTGTGGCATTATTCCTAGTTCCTGCTCCACTAGTACTTGGGTCAACCTTATATTCCCTTCTGCTCTGTTCAGTTGGAGTGATTTTATTGTTTAATGCACTAGTTGGTACTTGTATGATATATAAAATTTTAGGTGTAAATACCTGTAACTAAATAACATCTATTATAGAAATCAAACGAGAAACATACAACCCCATGGATTTGGGGCTAGATATAAACAACTTTTGATACTTAATTATTAATCTATAAAGTCTGTTCTTTATGTTTGCTAGACACATAATACCATAAAACAGTCGAAAATAATAAAATAAAGCCGCCCGAAAATGTAGTGACCAATGAAGTCTTCAAACCATTCCATAATATATGTGGTGCAATCTTTGAAATATCATTAAAAACAGTCAAAGAATTATTAATTGCGACTGCAGTTGCGGTGATACCAAATATTGCAGTTGCCGAACCAATAAATACGATTTTATTAATGTGGTAAGCACTTTTAAAATTTTTTATTAAAATAAAAATTAAAAAACAAAATGAAAAATAAATGGGTATCATAAATATCCCACCAGAAAGTAAATATTGAATCATAATTAGTTCCTATCTATAAATTATTTTACAAGATTAATAGATTAAGAATAAGAGATAATCTCAATATTTGTAACAAGTAATTTCTTGATTAATCAAAACCTACCCATGATCCTACAAGAAAACCCATGGATGTAGGGATTTTATATTTGTTCATACAGCCATTCAAAGATACCTTGAATCACCATTGAACCAACCAAAACAGAAATTGCCAAATTACCAGATTTTATTGGATCTCCTATCCAAAACCAGGAACATAAAAGCACCCAAAAGAATGTAATTAATCTAATTTGAAGAGATTTTTTAGAAAATATATGTTTAATTATATTTTTTAAGTTTGGATTCATCATTTTCTATTTTTAAAAATTAAATTTCAATAGACTTAGCCAATGTCAACCCCTGAAAAAAAACTAATTAGTTTACTTAAGAAGTTTCCTGATCAGAACCCGAATCCAGTAATTAGATTATCAGAGAATGGCATTCTTGAATATTACAACAGTCCTTCTAGGGAAATTATAGAATTTTATGGATTGAAATTAGAAAATAAAATTAATGATGTGTTTCTTAAACATCTTAATCATACCATATTAAATAAGGAACATAGTTTTGAAATTCAACTCAAAAATTCTTCATTCCATTTTAATGCTATCTATATAAAGGAATTAAAATCAGTTAATATTTACGGAACTGATGTAACAGCAAAAAAAGTAATCGATAAGTTCCCTGATAGTAATCCAAATCCTGTTATAAGAATTGACTCTAGCGGGAAATTAAGTTATTTCAATGCAGCATCAGACTATCTAGTCAAACAATTAGATCTAAATGTGAATGTTCCAATGCCAGATCAAATAATGAACAAAATATTAAAAGGAGAACAGAATTTTGAATTAACAGTTGGGTCAAAAGTATTTTTATTTAACGTCGTTAAAATAAAAGAATTTAATTTTTTTCTTATGTATGGGACCGATATAACGGATACTAAAGATAAAGAAAGAATATTGCAAAAATTATCAAAATACTTCTCTCCACAAGTTTACAATTCAATTTTTTCTGGTGAGCTAGATGTAACCATTAATACGTCCAGAAAAGAACTAACTGTATTTTTTTCCGATATAAAAAGTTTTACTACTATCACTGAAAAACTTGAACCTGAGGTTTTAACAAAACTAATCACTAATTATTTGACAGCAATGACAGATATCGCAATTGAATATGGTGGGACAGTAGATAAATATATTGGTGATGCAATTATGATATTTTTTGGTGATCCTAATTCAAATGGTATTAAAAATGATGCCGTAGCTTGTGTATCAATGGCTTTGAAAATGAAAAAAGCATTAAGACTATTGAGGAAAAATTGGAAATCATTGGGTCTCTCAGAATCTATGGATGTTAGAATGGGTATTCACACAGATGTTTGTACAGTGGGAAACTTTGGTTCTTTGGATAGGCTAGACTACACAGTGTTGGGAAATGGAGTGAATCTAGCCTCAAGACTTGAATCTTCAGCAAAATCAAATGAAATACTTATATCAGAAAACACATTTAACCTTGTGAAAAATGATATTAATTGTAATTATTTTGATGAAATAAAGGTTAAAGGAAAAGCTCATTTAATAAAAACTTTTCAAGTTGTCGGTAAAATTGATAAAAAGAATAGAAAAACTAAAATAAAATCTTCCCAAGACGGTTTTAAACTATCGATAGATAAAAATAAAATTAAAAATATCGACGAAGTTGTATCATTACTTGAAGATAGTATTGAAAAATTAACTAACTAAACACAACTCACTATTATCCCATAAACAAAAAACCCCACAAATATGGGGCTTGATATAAACATTATAGGAGGTTTAAGAACAGACCTATATATTTGAAAATCCTTACTATGATTAAGAATATCTACAGAATTAGCCTAGTCCAAACATACTTTCTATAAGCATTAAGACCTAGGACATCATCTAGTAATGTCACTTTATAATACCAATTAACATCATCCACAATTATACAACTCCAAAGTGTTGTGGCTCATCCCATTTCGACATTTGTTAAACTTGTTTTATTTGAAATTCGAGTGAGTAATCTATTTCCAAGACTAGAACCTTGGTAATCAATTAATGATCCCATTTACCGCTGGCAATACCCACAAGGGCATATGGCA
>CAZPIF010000078.1:0-6832 GCA_964586565.1 uncultured bacterium | reverse complement strand
ATTTTTCACATCTACATGATCATCCTTAGCTTCTAATTGCTCTAAAAGCGGATTCTGTTCTAATTCTTCAATAATTGCCTGTTCCAGATTTATAGAGTTTAGCTGCAATAATTTTGCTTGTAAAATTTGCCTTGGGGCAAGTTTTTGTTTTTGTGTTTGGATTTGTTTTAGTGAAGTAGGCATTAGTCTAATTTAAATTTTTCACCTAAATATAACCGTCTAGCTTCTTCATCATTTGCAAGAAATTCAGATGTGCCAGATTTTAAAATCTGGCCATCAAATAAAAGATACGAACGATCTGTTATAGATAAAGTTTCCCTTACATTATGATCCGTAATTAAAACCCCTATCCCCTTTTCTTTTAGAGAAGATACTATGCTCTGAATTTCCTCTACAGCAATTGGATCAACACCAGCAAATGGCTCATCCAATAATACAAAATCTGGGTCCATACATAAGCATCTTGCGATTTCCACCCTTCTTCTTTCTCCTCCAGAAAGAGTATGACCTTTACTATTAGATAAATGGCTAACTGATAGATCATCTAAAAGAGCCCCCATTTTATTTTGCTGATCTTTAGAGGGAAGGTCACGTCGCATTTCAAGTACTAGTTTAAGATTCTCTTCAACAGTTAATTTTCCAAAGATCGATGGCTCTTGAGCTAAATAGCCTATCCCTTTTCTCGCTCTTTTATACATTGGAGCATTTGTAATATCAGACTGATCTAAAAAGATATTCCCAAGCGTTGGTTTAATCATTCCTGTAATCATGTAAAATGAAGTTGTTTTACCTGCTCCATTCGGACCCAACAATCCAACAACCTCTCCCCTCTGGAGTTTTACATCCACCTCTTTTACTACCATTCGTTTACCATATTTTTTATGCAAACCCGTGGCACTTAAAATATCACTCCGGCTTCTCATTAATATTTTCTTCCTGTCATACCTGTTGGATTTAAAATTTTCCAATTTTTTAGGTCTGAATCAGATTCAAATCCTACTCCATATAATGTATCTTTATCTAACGTAGTAATCATTATATTTTCTTTTGTTTTAAGTTTTTCACCTTTGGCATCCCAGAATAATATATCCGAATAAAGTGTTATTCCACTATCCGATTTTGCAACTACATTACCTTTGGCCATCATATCATTAGAATTTTGATGTACTTCAGCCATATTAGAGGTTAATACAGATGTATGATTTTCATTATTATCATAAAAATCAATATAAACATTGCTATCTAACATAATGAATTCTTTCTCGTTATATTTTTCTAAATGCCCAGATTGTACTTTAGCGCGTATTATACCTTCGTCTGTTAAAATAATATTAACCCCCCAACTCTCTTGATCAGGTAAGCCCTCTCTTGACTGTGAATCTTGAATTAATTCTTTTGAACACGAGAATAATAATAAAAACAATGAGTATATCAATACATTCATTATTTTAATTTTTTAATATGTTTTCTTTCATAGTTTGAAAAACAGAATCGGTACGACCTTGCTCCTCAACAATCCAAGAAACAGCTTCACGAAAAGCTCCCTCGCCACCAGAAGATTTTGTGATATACTTCGCTATTTTTTTTACTTCTTTAATAGCATTTGCTACCGCTATTGGTAAAACAACTTTACTCATCACCGGTAAGTCAATTAAATCATCACCAATGTATGCTATATTTGAATCCTCTAAAGAATACTTTGCTTTTAACTCATTATATGCTGGAATTTTATTTAATGTCCCATTATAAACATCTTTGATCCCTAGTTCTTTAGCTCTCTGATCTGTAGCAGATGAATATCTTCCAGATATTAGGGCTATTTTCAAATTTGCAGCTTTAGCTATTGCAACACCAACACCATCAAAAACTGTGAATTTCTTTAGCTCGATACCACCTGTCCCTTTATAAAAAGCACCATCTGTCCAAACACCATCCACATCTGAGATAAGCATTTTAATATTTTTGAAGTTAATACTCATGATATTGAAGAGCGAATTTTCAATAATTGATCAAGTAACTCTTCTAGATTTGCAAGGGGCCACTGTGTTGTCGCATCTGATTTTGCATTCTCTACATCATTATGAACTTCCATAAAAACACCATTACATCCAGCAGCAACTGCTGATTTAGCTAATGTTGGTATAATTTCGCGGTTACCCCCAGTTGTTTTTCCATTCCCCCCAGGCAACTGGGCACTATGAGTGGCATCAAAAATAACAGGATAACCAAAATCCTGCATAATAGGTATTGCTCTCATATCTGCAACAAGATTATTATATCCGAATTGCGTACCTCTATCAGTAAGCAATATTTTTGTACAATCACTCCCCTCTAGTTTATTAACAACATTCTTCATATCCCATGGTGCCAAGAATTGACCTTTTTTCACATTTACAACCTTGCCTGTTTTAGAAGCCGCAATTAAAAGATCGGTCTGTCTGCATAAAAATGCAGGAATTTGTAAAATATCAGCTATTCTAGATACTTCCTCAGCTTGTTTAGGTAAATGTATATCTGTAAGGATTGGCAGTCCAGTCTCTAGTTTTACTTTTTCGAGTATACCTAAACCTGCTTCAATTCCTAAACCTCTAAATGATGATATAGATGAACGGTTGGCTTTATCAAATGAACTTTTATAAATAGCCTTTATACCAATCTTTTCGGAGATCTCTTTGATGGCATTAGCCATAAATAAAGAATGGTCGAGGCTCTCTATAACGCATGGACCCGCTATAAGGACAAGATTATGGCTGCCTATAATTATATCTTTAACGGAAACAGTATTCATTGATTGTATCTAATTGATGCTGCAATAAAATCTCGAAATAGTGGATGAGATTTATTAATTCGGCTTTTTAATTCTGGATGAAATTGACCAGCGACAAACCAAGGGTGCTCTTTTATTTCAATTGCCTCTACCACACCTAAATCATTATTTATTCCAGAAAATACAAGACCATGTTTTTCTAAATTTTTTCTATAACGATTATTTACTTCATATCTATGGCGATGTCTTTCAGATATTTTTCTTTTTTTATAAGCTAAATAAGTTTTAGTTCCTTTCTTCAATTCACAATCATATGCTCCGAGACGCATGGTCCCTCCTTTAATCTTTATTGCTCTTTGGGATTCCATAAGATCAATAACAGGATATTTTGTACTTTTATCAAATTCTGTTGAATTAGCACCTATAAGCTTACATACATTTCTAGCAAAATCTATAACTGCACATTGCAGCCCTAAACATATACCTAAAAATGGGATATTATTTTCTCTGGCATATTTTGATGAAAGAATTTTACCTTCACTTCCCCTAGAACCAAATCCAGGTAATAATAAAATTCCATCCACTTTAGAAAAAACCATTTTTGCAGATTTATCATTTTTTATCTTTTCTGTTTGAATCCACTCAATACATACCCGGGCATTATTTTCCACTCCTGCATGTACAAAGGCCTCCATAACGCTTTTATATGAATCCATAAGTTCAGTATACTTACCACATAATGCTATTCTTACTTCACTTTTTGGATTGTTATAATTGCGCATAAATCTCTTTAAATCATCTAACTTAGGAGTTTTTCCTATCTTTAGTCTTTCCTTGATTAATCCCCCTGCATTCTGTTCATGCATAGCCAAAGGTACTTCATATATACTCTCAACATCTTTGCCTTCTATTACATGATCTGACCTAACATTACAAAATAATGCAATCTTATCTCTTACTGATTGCTCTATTGGATGTTCTGACCTACATAAAATCATATCTGGAGAGAGACCAATTTCGCGGAGTTTCATAACAGAATGCTGTGTAGGTTTTGACTTTAGTTCTCCACTTGCCTTTATATATGGAAGCAGCGTAACATGGATTATCATGTAATTGTGATAACCCACCTCAATCGATAGCTGACGAATGGCTTCCATAAATGGCAGGCTTTCTATATCACCTACGGTACCGCCCACCTCACAAATGATAACGTCATATTTTTCAGGATAGTTTAGAGCGCGTATAGAACTTTTTATTTCATCTGTAACGTGCGGAATAACTTGTACAGTCTCTCCTAAATACTCTCCTTTTCTTTCCTTTTCTAGAACCTTGCTATATATCTGGCCAGCTGTTGCATTATTAGATTTCGTCATTTCTACATCAATAAATCTTTCATAGTGCCCTAAATCTAGATCGGTCTCTGACCCATCATCTAAAACAAAAACCTCACCGTGTTGATAAGGATTCATGGTACCGGGATCAACATTCAAATATGGATCTAATTTCATAATTGTTACATTGACATTTGCTTGCTTCAATAAATAACCAATTGAAGATGCCGCTATTCCTTTACCAAGACCAGACATCACGCCACCGACAACAAAAATATATTTACTATTTTTATGTTTTTTCATCAATCAAATTTTTTTCAGAATTTTCAATTATCTTTAAAACTTTTGCTAGGTCATCTAAAATATCAACAGAAACACTAGCGTAATCAGTTATAACTGCACGTATGGGAATATTATTATCTAGTGCGCGTAATTGTTCTAGACTAGTCCGTAATTCTCTATCAGAAGGGGCTAGGTTGGAATATTGAATAAGTGTCTCCCTGCAAAATCCATATGCTCCTACATGACGATATACACCACCTATTTCAACATCAAAAATATTACGTTTAAACTCTACTGCATTTTTTTTCTCATCAATTATAGCCTTTACAACATTAGGATTTAAAAGATCGCTTACTGTCAATTTTGTACTAACAACAGTAGACATCCTTACACTTTCATCCTCAAATGAATCTACTAATGAATCAATAACGTAGGGATCAATTAATGGTTCATCTGCCTGTATATTAATAATAATCTCTGCATCATGTACTTCTTCCATTACTTCAGCGATACGATCAGTACCAGAAGAATGAGATTGAGAGGTCATAATAATATCAAAATCATAATTTTCCAGTGCAGATTTGGTTTCTTCTGAATCAATCGCTAATAAAACTCTATCTAATTTTTTTGCCTTTTGAGCCCGTTCTATTGTATGAGCAACCAAAGGTTTACCATTCAAATCTGCTAATATTTTCTTTGGAAAACGTTTAGACGCTAAGCGAGCAGGTATGATACCAATATTCATATTACAGTATTCTAAAGCTGTTGTATTTTATCAAAATCAGCGAATAATTCTTCATATTTTATATTTACCAAATAAAAAAATAAAAGATAATTAAAAATAAGTTTTAAATATTTTGAAATTTAATTCACTTGTAAAGGAAAGGATAGTATAACTAGATAAATACATTAAATTATTCAAACCTTAAAGATTCAATAGGATCTAACTGAGCCGCTCTCCACGCGGGATAAATTCCAAAGCCAATTCCAATTACAGAACATACTATTAATCCGATTACAGCCCAATCAAGGGGAATAACTGCCGGAATATTGAATAGGAAAGAAACAATATTTCCACCTGATATACCAAGTATAATTCCCACAAAACCCCCAAATTGGCTTAAAAATATAGCTTCCATTAAAAATTGAGTTAGTATATCATTTTTAGTTGCGCCAATTGCCTTGCGTATACCTATTTCTTTTATCCTCTCAGTTACTGACACAAGCATAATATTCATAATTCCAATCCCTGCCACAACTAGAG
This sequence comes from uncultured bacterium, assembly GCA_964586565.1. Taxonomy (GTDB): domain Bacteria; phylum Fidelibacterota; class Marinisomatia; order Marinisomatales; family UBA1611; genus NZWG01. The sequence goes on along the minus strand of CAZPIF010000078.1, from coordinate 1,188 downwards.
CAATAATACTAACTAACAAAGCAAATAATTTTATACCACTCGTAAAACCTGAAAATTGCTCAATCATTTCAGTATTAGTAACAATCTCAAAATCATTCTCCATATCTGGAGATACTTGACGGATTGATCTTAAGTGACCAATTACTTCATTCATTGTTTTATTATAAAATTCTTCAGATCGAGATTCAACATGAATTCTTATGCTACTCCATTTGTCAGAAAATTTTTCAATATAGGTTGTGATCGGGATACCTATATAATTATCTTTACTTGTACCAAATGCTTCGCCTTGTCTCTGGGTTATACCAATAACAAAATATCCCAAACCATCTATTTTTATCTTTTTACCTATTGGATCTTCATAAGGAAACAACTGATCAACCACATCCATCCCAAGTACACAAACATTTCTGGAATAATGAATATCGTCACTAATAAAATTTCGTCCATCAGAAAGAAAGGTATTATAGAACCTTATAGTACCTTCGTCCCCACCAAACAAATCAACATTGTTTTTAACTTTTTTCCCTCTATATTGGATATCTTTCGTAGAGGTTCCATCTGCTGGACTTATTAACAATGGTAATTTTACTCTATCTTTTAGTTTTTTATATTGGTCTATTGTAATGTTTTTTCTATTACGAAATTTTCTACTATCTCCACCAAAACTAATTTCAGGGTATTTTTGAATAACAAAAGTATTAGCGGCAAATACATTCAAACCCGATGCAACAGATGATTCCAAAGTTCTAATCGCAGTCATGACACCAATTACTGAAAAAACACCTATGCTAATTCCTAGCAAAGTTAGTGAAGACCTAAGTTTGTTCTTTCGAATCGAATCTATAGCCATCCAAAAACTTTCTTTTATTGTATTTTTAATATTTCTTGAGGGCATTTTCTATTCATACCTTAATGAATCAATTGGATCAAGTTTTGCGGCACGGTAAGATGGTATAAATCCAGATATTACACCAACAATCATGCTCATTAACATTGCAAACATTGACAGTCCAAGTGGCAAAGTTGATGGAAAAAATTTATTGATAAAAAAACTAAACAAATATGCTAACGATATTCCTACCATTCCAGCAAAAAGACATATAATTACTGCTTCCATCAAAAATTGCCCCATAATCATCGCATTAGTGGCTCCAGTTGCCTTCCTTATACCAATTTCGCGGGTAC
>CAZPIF010000077.1:0-6937 GCA_964586565.1 uncultured bacterium | reverse complement strand
TGAGAATTAATATTTTCTAACTTTTCTTTTCTCCCAATGATATACCCATGTTCCGAATACTGTCTGTTTTTAAGAACAAGGTTATGTCCATAGTATGCACCATTAACATCAACTAAATTCCAACCAATAAAGTTATCTGAGTCAATAGAATCTTTTAAATTATTAACGATTAGTAAGTCTCCTAAAAGATAGTCAACAAGTGGTTTAAGTTGATTGCTGGTTTTCACTATGTCTGATGCAGAAGCGATTACAACTGATGAATTCGGAATTTTCCTTGGCTTTGACCTTAGTTTTGCTGCTTCTTTCAAGGGAATAATTGTTATATCACCAGCATCTTTTTCTCTAGCTTTATCAAGAGCTAGAATAGCTGAAGACTTATCTTTTGCAATTAAACAATGAGATAAGTCACCAAGACCAGTTTCTAAGGCATCTCGGTATTTTTCATCAACCTGGAATACATCAGCAATAGTACCTAATATACCTGGAAACATCTTAGGATTTTCTAAAACATATCTAGTTCCTTCAGGAAAACCTTCTTTTAACTCTAGAAGTTCATTATAAAACATCTTTTGTTCTTCTAATGATTTGACTGATGCGGAAGTAATAAGCTTATCCTCGGTGAGTTTATCTTTTTCATTTCTTAGTAATTGAATTTTATTTCCAATCTTGACGTGTGTACTTTCAGTTTTAGAAGATAATTTTTCTAAATTATTTTTTTCATCTATCAAAATTCTATGATTTTTTTTATGATTTACATTCTCATTATTAAAAAGCTCAATTTTTTCATTGAGATTTTTTATATCAGATGATTTAGAAATTATTAATTCATTCGTCCTATCATATAATGATTTATCTTCTGATATTACACGCTGAATATCCCATCTCTCATTTTGAACTCTATCTAAAGTCTGGACAGATTCTTGATAATTTTTTTCTATCTCTTTGAATTTTTCTTTTTTTATTTTGTAGTTATTTAATTGCTCGTCAATTGTGGGTTCTAAATCAACTAACTCTTTATCAAAATCTAATCTAAGTTGTTTTAAACTCTCTATTTTTACATAATTGTTTTTACTCTCACGCTCAAGACGTTCGATTGTCAATAATGCTCCCCTGCCTTTTTCTGAATTAATAAGAATATTATTTCTTAATAAATCTCTTTTATCATTTATTTCAACCATCACATTATTTAATTCTTTTAGCTCTTTATCTTGGGTTTTATAAGTATCTTGTAATTGTTCTAGTTCACGCTGATAAACTGAGGATTCAGATGATTTGGTCTCCCTTATAGCAGTATATTCTTTTATTCTAGCTTGAAGAGGTGCAATTAAAGATTTGAAACGATGAACTTTTAAATATGCCAATTCCTTATCCCTAGTCTCAATAGTTTCTGTAAGATTAGCATGCCTTTTAAATCTTTTTAGTTGTAATTCTAGGTGATGTACCTTTTGCTCCACCTCAGCTATAATATCTTGTACACGTTCAAGATCATTTCTCGTGGCTTCAAATCTTCGAATAGTGGATTTTTTTTGAGTTCGATATTTATGAATTCCTGCAGCCTCCTCAAACATTTTTCTACGCTCATCTGCAGTTTCAGAAAGTATTTGCTCTATCATTTTTAGTTCTATCACAGAATATGCATCAGCACCCATTCCCGTATCAACAAATAAATTCATTATATCTTTGAGTCTACATTGTGTCTTATTTAGATAGTATTCAGACTCTCCACTTCTATATACCCTGCGAGCAATTTCTACATCATTATATTCTATAGGGAGTTTCCCTGAATTATTATGTACAACCATTGAAACTTCGCATACACCCAAAGGTTTCGTACCCTCAGAACCATTAAAAATGACATCTTCCATTTTGCCACTTCTAAGAATTGAATATTTCTGTTCGCCTAGAACCCAACGAATTGCATCAACAATGTTAGTTTTTCCACACCCATTGGGACCCACGACTGTGGTTATGCCTTGCCCTAATTTCATGACTTCCTTATTGGCAAAGGATTTGAAGCCATGCATTTTTAATTCAGATATATACACTAAAGCTGGTTCGGATGCGGTACCATAATTTAATGGACTTTATGGTATATATCCAGCAAATGATAGAGGAATTATCGTTGCCAAATAAAATTATATTGTCAGTGTATAAACTGATAACAGTCTATTGATTCACAATCATCGTTATAAATAAAAACTTGTCTTTTTTTGGATGCACTATAAGTGGTTTTTGAAATTAGTTTTCCAAATTTATTATAATTAACTGATACAATTTTTGCACCACTTGATCCGTATACATAATGCACGTATGAACTAGTTATTTTGTTATAAGGTTTTGTATAAAAATCTGATTTTTTAAATTCTTGATTTGTCAAAACATTAGGATTGTTTGCGGATAAAAAGGAGGCCATTAAAAAAATAATGAAAGTCTTAAATATTACCACGATTCTAATTTATACAATTTTTGATGCTCAGATTTTAATAGATATTTACAATAATTACCAAATTATGTTACATGAGTAATATTTTATCCTGGAGGCCAGGTAAGATTTCTACCCGCAATTAAATGGAGGTGTATATGGTAAACAGTTTGCCCCGCCATTTCATTACAATTAAAAACTGTTCTATAACCAGCTTTATCAAATCCCTCTTTTTGCGCTAATTCAGCTGCAGTAATGATTAACTCCCCAACTAAATTTTTATCACTTGTTTCTAAGTCATTTATTGTAGGAATATGTTTTTTGGGTATTATTAAAATATGTAATGGTGCTTGTGGATTAATATCTTGGAATGCAATCAGCCTATCATTCTCAAATACAATATCTGTATCTATCTCTTTATTAATTATCTTGCAAAACAAACATTTATCCATGCTATACTAATCCATATGATATAGTAATTCACTTACAATTGAAATTGTTGTTTGGGCTGCTGTATCAGACCTCAAACGTCTATTGCACAAAGTATAAAATTGTGCTCCTTGTTTCCTTAATATACCCATCTCATTTTTATTAAAATCACCTTCTGGACCAATAAGAATATTAATTCCTTTATCTTTCTCTATATTGAGTTGTGAAAGTTTACAAGTTGCATTTATTGAACCTACCAAAAATTGATCTTTGGAATGCTTTAACCAAGATTCCAGTTTAATTGGTTTATGTATTTTTGGGAAAAAACTTCTTTGGCACTGTTTTGCTGAGCTAATAATAATCCTTTCGCATCTCTCTAGATTAATAGTTTTTTTTATACATCTTTCTGTGATAACTGGATGTATTTCTTTAATACCTAATTCTGTTGATTTTTCTAATAGCATTTCAAATCTCTGGCGTTTTATAATTGCTGGAGCAATATTTATATTGAAAGAACTCTCACCAAGACCCTTTATTACCTTAATTATTCCCCCACTTACAATTCCATTTTCAATTGTTTTAATTTCACCTATATAACCTGTACCTAATCCATCTAATAAACATATTTGGTCTTTTAATTTTAGACGAAATACTTCGGTCAAATGATGTGATTCCTGCTGATCTAAAAAAAATGAATTACCATTTAAGTTCCCAGGGTTAAGATAAAAAGCCTTGTCAGGTATCACTTGCTACGACGATTAAAAGAAATATGAATAAGGCTACCAGAATAATCATCCATATCATCAAATTCGTATTTTAAAGGTAAAATTTCTAGGCCTAACATAACAGAAACTGAGGTTTGTCCAACCATTTCAAAGTCGATACCCAAACCAATAAATGCGCCTTGATTAATCTGTGTATCAGGATCTTTCCATCTTTCTTTAAAACTACCTGTCTCATTACCATCAACACTAAGCACACCTCCAAATCTAGCAGTCATAAATGGAGAAAAGTTATTTTCTATCTTCCCTACAAATGGATAATAGTTCATACCAAAAAAAAATGGTGTCATAAATAAACTTTTTCCTCCTGTAGATTCATATTGACCAGTATAAAGATTATAAGCATAGGTTTCCGTTGATGACTTTATATCATAGAACCTGAGTTCTCCATTTAATGAGAACTTTTCTGAGTCATGAAGTATTTGTCTAGTGATAAATATTCCTGACCCATTTGTCCCAATATCAATTCCAAAACCATTGTAGGTTTTTCCAAACTCGCCAAATAAAAGGGTGGAGAACATTATAGAAAAAAATATTTTCATAATTACAATATTATTTGTCTTAATTCAAAATTACTACAAATTAGACTATCTAATCTAATTTTTCATCAAATTCGGCGTCAACTATATCCATTTTTGATACTTTTTTATGTATTGATTTTTTTCTTTTGTTTTTTCTTACTGATTGGTTAAAACGGAAAATTGACAATATTGGATTTAAAGATCTATAAAATAAATATAGCATAACACCTAAGAGTAACCACTTCATCATTTGGTTTCGGATACTGGGTTGAAAAATTTTGTTCCAGAAATAGGTTCTCTTATATATTGTATCACTTCTTTTAGGTCTTTTTCATTGTGCACAAAATCAATATTATTAGTATTAATAATAACTAAAGGTGTATCTTGATATCGAAAAAAATACTCTGTATACACCTGGCCAAGTGCGTCAATGTATTCATGAGTAATATCTGACTCCATCGATCTTCCACGATTCATTATATTCTTCATCAAAGTTTCTGTATCTGCCTGTAAGTATATAACTAAATCAGGTCGGATTATATTTCTTTCTAATAAATTGGCAACTGTATCATAAAGATGCATCTCCTTTTCATTAAGATTTAATGAAGCAAATAATCTATCTTTTACAAACATATAGTCAGTTATTAATAGATTCTGAAACATATCTACCTGTCTTAGCTCTTGTTGTTGTCGATAGCGCTGAAGTAAAAAGAAAAGTTGAGTTTGGAATGAATACCTCTCAGGATCCTTATAAAAGTCAGGTAAAAATGGATTTTCCTCAAATTCCTCAAGGACAAGTCTCGCACCTATTTCTTTTGATATTAAGTTCGCAAGACTAGTTTTCCCAACCCCGATTGGGCCTTCAATTGCAATATAATATAAATTTTTCACGCTTGAGTATCCATTTTATGTCTTTTAACTGTTGTAGTATCAGGACAATGATCAATTAGATCATTTATAGTCATATTTGAGTGTGGAATTTGAAAATCTGGCTCAATTTCAGCAAATGGAATTAATATAAATTTTCTAAGTGCAATCATAGGATGAGGAAGATTTAGCCTATCAGTTTCAATTACAGAGTCACCATGGAAAAGTATATCAATGTCAATGATCCTAGGTTGGTTTTTATCTCTTACTGCTGGTCTTCCAAGCATTTTTTCTACTTTTTGAACAATATCAAGAATATCGAATGGTTTTAACGTTGTTTGAAATTTTACTACAGAATTTAAGAAGTTTGGTTGATTTTGATTATACAAAGGATCTGTGTCATAAAAAGAAGAACTGGTTATATCATAAATATCAAAGTTGATTGATAAAGCCATAGTCGCTTGAGCTAAATTAGATTCCCTATCTCCAATATTTGAACCTAAAGAGAGATATACATTTTGAGGATCCATCTATATATGCCTAGTTAATTCAACTTCAACTGTCTTAAAATTAGCATTTATTGGCGCATGTGGCTTTCGAATTCTTATACATACCTTTTTAACTGGGTATTCCTTTATTAATGCAGTGCATATACTCTCACCAACTGCCTCTATTAGATTATAATCTTTTTTTGTAAAAATATCTGTAACATAAGCTATAACATCACCGTAATTAATAGTGTCACTTAACCTATCTGATTTTCCTGGAACAGAAAGATTTACAAATAATTCGATATCAATTTCAAATATTTCATCCTTATTTTTTTCAAAATTATATACACCATGTCGGGCAGGAATTTCTAGATTGATAATGCTAATTTTATCCATTTACTTTACCAGTTGAACTTTTTGGGAATGAAAATTATTTTCTGTTGAGAACTGTATAAAATATATACCAGATGATTGATTAGTTGCATTCCAATTTAATTTATTACTACCAGTTTGATTTGGAATTATATCTAATTTTTCTACAATATTTCCCTTAATATCATAGATATTTACTTTAGATTTTTGTAGTCTAACATTTTTTGGAATAAAGTATTTAATGGAGGTCTCCAGGTTAAATGGATTTGGATAAGCTGGATAAATTTGAATGTTCATTTTCGAAGATATCGGTTCTTTTAATGATAAATATTCCACTTCCTTAAGTATCCAGTTGTGTGGGTCTAAAGATATGGAATATGGAGGGGTATCAACAGTCCCCAGATTATATTCTTGGTGTTCTCCATGATTGTCTACTCTCAACATTGATGTCCCGTATGGAAATATTATTTCGAGATCAATTGGCATCTGAAAGTATTGCCACGTTTGATTTTGATCTATTGTAACAATTAGTTCCTGCTGATCAGAGATTTCCCAAGACAAACTATACTTAGGGTAATATTCACCATATATCCATTGTTGAAAAAAGAATTCAAGATCCATACCAGATACATCTTCACATATTAGTTGAAAGTTTTTTGTGCTTGCACTTGAATATGATAGTGAATCATTTGATCCATAAGATTTAAGAGTTTCAAAAAATATTTCGTCCCCCATTATTCCTCTTAACATATGAAGAACCCAGCCTGCTTTATTATAAGATAAATGAGGATTGAATATCTGACTAGTTGTATTTGGTTCTTCAACAAATATTGTACCTCCTCCAAAATAAGTATGTGTATCCCAGTAGTATTTATACGCCTCTACTCCACCGGTAGCTTCTTCCCAAATCGCTTCTGAAAATCTCGCAAATCCCTCATTAAGCCATATATGATGAAAGCTCTCGCAGGTTATAAGATTTCCCCACCATTGATGTCCCAACTCATGTGCAATCAACCATTGTGAATGGCCTCCTAAACTTGAAATTGTTTGATG
>CAZPIF010000076.1:0-7171 GCA_964586565.1 uncultured bacterium | reverse complement strand
CTCACCCTGATATTCTACTGATGGTTTTATGGTAACTTTATTATCATTACCTACTTCGGGATCTATAATCGATCTAATGGTAAACACTAAGGAGGAGTCATCTATATCTGATACATACTGGCCAAATTCCATCCAGATTGAGTCATTCTCCCACATTTCAATCACTTCATCTATCATTTGTTTTGCAATCGTTGGCGGGTCGTTTTGAGCTTGAATAGATGCGTGTATTGTATCTCTGGCTACAGCACCACCATTATCTTGAGCAATGAATATAATGCGGTGGTTCGAACCATGATAATTTGAGTCACTTGAAAAAACTGCTATGACCGAATCTGGGACTCCCTCAAATTCTTTGACAGATATATCTACAGAAATTAGAGGATTAGTCCTTGTATTATTTATGAGTCTAACAGTCTCTGGAGACAGGCTGTTAATACCTTTTGTTGTACTACCTGGATCAAAACCAAGGTACTGCTTGTTTAGTGCCGCATGTACCTCCCACGGAGTATTTGGTCCAACGATTACTTTTCCTAGAGGATAGTCCTCATCAAGCTGTGTAGTATCCAGGATCACTGCCTGCCAGGCGACCTCTGTAGTAATGTTATTGTCAACGTCTGTAATATATCGACTAAGCACAAGTGTATCAGCCGATTGATCCTCTTCCCATTGGTGTATATAGTAGGGGTCATTTCCTGAACTAGGAATCACAAAAACTGGTGTATCATTAACAGCGTTAACCATCAATGGTAGCTGGAATGTATCTGTCAGAGCATATGCATCCTCAACAATAATTTCAATAGTATACGTTCCCGTATCATCCTGTGTTGGAGTCCATGAAAGTGCTCCAATAGAGTCAATGGCAACAGATCCAGTTGCAGTGTCGCCAATAGTACGTGTAGTCTTAGCCTTAAAGGTAAAGGAATCTCCCTGCATAACACTCAGATCCAGGTCAGTGAACTTTACAGTGTCTGTCCAGAAAAAATCCTCATTGAGGGAGGCATTCTCAAGTAGGGTTATAACAGGATTTGAGTTGTACCTAAGTATAGTGTCTGTTACCAATGTGTCTGAAATATTCCCCGCTACATCAAACGCTCTTACATGGCCGACATAGGGAGTATTATGTTCAAGAAACATACCGTCTCTAAATGTTGTTGCATTTGATGCAAGAGTGTCCCAGCCATTTATAATTGTTCCAAAAAGACTAGCAGTGTCCGTTCCAGCATAGAGGGTATCTAGCTTCAGAATAGATACCTCATAGCGATCAATGCCAGACTCATCCTCATCAGTTTCAGTAAAATCAGTCCAATCAATTTGAACTGTGTCACTTGAAAACAAAGTATCTCCACTAACAAAACTTCCACCAGAAACGGCACCAATAATCGGAGCAGTGGGGTCAAAGGCTAGTCGCGTTAGGCTCTCAGTTCCATTAGTTATATTACCGTGACGGTCTACTATTCTAGCTCGGACTGCTAATGAGTCACCAGTCATAAGATCACTGCCAGGTGGCATAACAGCATAGAGCGCACCTATACGCCTGTAAAATCGCTCTGCAGGCCCTGCCTCAACTATAGAGTCACCTATGGTGAATGAGGTACTGGGTGACTCAGGAGTGACCCATCCAGTTCCCCTGTTAAGGTTATAAAATTGTAGCTGTACCTCTCCACCTTTATAAAGTGTCGAGTCCTCTGCATGGGTTTGAATCGGAACCTGGACCCCTATAGAGTCTGTGATACCTGTTATCCATCCCTGAACAGGGTTAGGTCCGTGCACACTGATAACACCTGTTGCAAATTCTGCAGGTGCATAGTTATCAACACGGAAGTCCGTGTTTTTCCTCAAAGTAGTTATCGTATTATTAGCCCTATCTTCTGCGATGAGGTCAAATTTAATGTGTCCATCATTTTTGATAGAGTCTGACAGAGTAACATCAAACACCCATACAGTATCATCGTTGGTTGTTTCCACAGGCATGAGACCTGTGACCACGGTGCCTGTCTCTTCGTTACCCTCTTCCCAACCATATGTATAATTAAGCGTGGGTAGTGGATCAGTCGCAGAGAGCGGCTCATTCATTCTTACTGTAACACGTAGTACATCACCGCCTATACCAACATCTAAAGTCTCAAGATCTGAATTACTTGTATTCGTATATATAAATTCCGCAGAAGCCTCTGTGCCATCAATATAAAGAGTATCTGGCATTGACACATCAGCAGAGTCGATTGGGTTAGTCGCAAGATCAGTGGCCGTAATAGTTAGACTTCGGATTAGTCCCTGATTCGTTGAACTGTGAGTAGGTATAGTCACCTCATAAAACCACACGGTTGAGTCACCACCATCAATAAGGCTCATTGTATCATCAAGATCCAAGGCAATTGCATTAGGCCAGTCCATTAGAATATTAGGAGCTGGCGCAATTTTCTCATTAAAGGTAACTAGAATAGTATCTTTTTGTTCTGGACTGGCGAACAATTCACTAAACGTAACAATTGCCTCTGGGGATGTAATATCATACGTAAAACTTGAGATTGTATCACGGCCAGTATTTCCTGCTGTGTCAATACTTGTAAAGACAAGGTCATATGACTCTTCACTGATAACAGGATCTCCTGATAAAAAGCTGCCTGCATCTTTATCTCCGGCTACTCTTTCTATACCCAGGAGAGGAATATTTAGTTTAGTGCCATCTGATAGCTTATTGAAAACCACCCAACCAGTGTCAATTGATTCAGAAAGGGTCCAACCAAAATTATTTAGTACATTGTTAAAAGATTGACTACCAGGATTGACATTTGAAAATGTAGCCGGTGTATTATCAACCTTGAGTGCAGTCAGACCTGTAATATTTGAAGCAGATATTGGATTCCCAGCAACATCAGCGGCATTAACTGTAATTGTTATGTCCCCATCAATCTCTTCAAGGCCTGAGGTATTCAATGGTATGGAGTATGTCCATATAGTATCACCACTTGCCCTAGTAAGCGCCTGGTTAGTGAGATCCAATAGATTATCAACTTCAGGATAATCAATGTTGATCGTAGGCACGTTTACAGAGTCCATTGACTCATTAAACTCAAAGGTGGCAAGAGTGGCAAGATCCGCGGCTCTAACTAAACTATCTCCGACTACACTGCCGTATGCTATCTGTGCAGTCGGTGGAACATTATCAATCTCTATTATAATCGGTTCTGAATACCCAGATCGATTACCTGCTGTATCCACATGCACTGAGGTATATTTGTAGGTACCAGTTTCAAATGTACTAGTATTGAAAGTTAATTTCTCTTCAGGAGGCGCAAGAAGACTGGAATCAATGCGTGTTGTGTCATCACCTATAATAGAATAAAGCACTCCAGAATATCCCGGTAAAATGTCTACCAGAGTTATATCTATCCTGTCCTCATTTGTAATGTTATCTGACTCTGATTCTCCAAAATCAGATGCACTCTCTAACAGAGGTAATCCTGGATCATTTGGAGCAGTAAAATCAATGTATATAGTGTCTAATGGACTTGGCAATGATGTGTTACCTGCTGAATCAATTACAGTATATGATATAATATAATTCCCTGTTCCTAGTTGACTCACAAGAGGTACTTCCAATGTGTCTTTGTAGACATTGTATGACTTACGAGTTTTGAAAACAAGCTCATTATTGATCCCAGACTTAACAAAAAGGTGCAACGAATCTGCTATTGCTGGGAGCTGTTTTATTTCAAACTGAGGAACTCTTGAGTTTGTAGTATCATCGGAGATAGATATTCCTGTATCAAATTCAGACATCAGGTCTGGTGCCTCTGTCGCCACAAACGGAGTAGTGTCAATCCTAAATGAAAGCGATGGCGAAGGTTCAGAGAGATTACCGGCAATATCTTTAGCCTTTACTGTTGCGATGTATGTAGTATCTTTTGAAAAATTTCCTGTAAAGCCTACTGATGCGGCTGCCGCTTTTAGGCCAAGAGAATCTGTCTCGTTAAAATATAGAAAAACTGAGTCTGTTGATGTGACATTCGAAATAGTAAATGCTGGAGTCGCATCATTTGTCAGGTCATCATCATTTTTTATTCCTGTATCTGAGCCATCATCTAGATCAATCGTGACGCCAGTTGTTATAGGAGCAGTCTGATCAATCTCTATATTTTCAAGAGCGGAATTGTCTGACCTGTTGCCTGCTGTATCCTGGGCAACAGCATAAAAATTAAATACACCCTCAAGGTCGTTTGTAATCGAATAGGTTAAGGAACCTGAGTCAGTAGAGATAACAGAGTCAACCAGTGTAGTATCAGGTGTCCCATCGATTTTATAGAGCAAACCAAAATCACCAGCTGTGAAGCCTGTAGTTGTCAAATTCATGGTAGCAGATTTCGTCAGGTTGTCTGTATCAGATACGCCAGAATCATCCACAGCACTGAGGTCTGGAGCTGTTGGAGCATTCGGAGGAGTAAAATCAACCCTTATCGTTGTAGCAGCACTTGCATCAGAAGCATTACCCGCAGAGTCAATTATAACATAGGTAAAGTCATAGGATCCCTCATCCAAACGAGAAACATTTGGAACCGTTAGCGTGTCTTTTAGCTTATCTAGTCCCTTTCTCCCTCCAATAACAAACTGATTGGTAACGCCATTATTGACAAATAATCTCAAAGAATCTTTGACGGACGGCAACTGACTAAATAAAAAACTAGGGGTGCGCTTGTTTGTTATATTATCTGTTGCATCTATACCAGTATCATCTTCTAATAAAAGATCTGGGGTACTTGTAACAGTATGCGCTGTTGCATCTACATTTATAACTAAAGGATTTGAGGCACCAGATAGATTACCAGCATAGTCTCTTGTCTTAACGGTAAATGTGTAAAGATTATCACTGAGCTCTTTCGAGGATGGTATGGTAAATGATTGAGTGGTACCTACGGAAACATACTCACCCAGTGAATCAGTGGCACTAAAATAAATGAACACTGAATCGGTAGTAGTCAATTTAGATACAGTAAAGCTCGGGGTAATATCATTGGTAAGATTGTCACTATCAAGAATACCAGAGTCAGAGTCTGTATCCAGATCAATGACAACAGGCTCAATATCTCCTGGGTCTGTAAAATTAGTATTGCCATTCACATCTAGGCCATCAACATCGGTAGGGTCTTGGTCTACTGTGATAGTCACACCTATCGACGCGGATGAGGTATTACCCGCCTCATCCAAAGCATAAGCAAAATAGCCATCAGTAGCGGCTCCAACAATATTCACAGTAGCAGTGTTCTGACCTAACCCAACTTTACCACGCCCCACTATATTGTTAGCTGCATTTTTTATATGAATACTGTCACCCGCAGTTACGCTAGTCACTTGCAGATCAAATGTTGATAGATTAGTCAAATTGTCTGAGTTTGAGGTACCTTTATCAAAGGCATCCATAAGATCTGGAGTGTCTGGAGCTGATGAAGCTGTGCTGTCAATAGTCAAGGCAAAGACATTACTCTCTGACGATTTATTACCGGCTGAGTCTGTTACAAAATATGTAAAATTATAGGTGTCATCATTGAGACTGGTAGCAATCTGAAATAAATCTTGCTCTGCCTGAGCCATCCTGTATGAACCTGCAAGCTGATCATTTAATCCCGCGGATACAGCGTCATAATAGACATCTATAAGGTGTCTCTTTCCAGGATCAAGAGCAGTTACCTGCAACATTGGAGTACGATCATTCGTACGATTATCAACATCGCTAAATCCCATATCATTTGCAGCGATAAGGTCTAAAATATTTCCAGGGCTAGGCTCTTGAGTATCTACTCTAAATTCGAATACAGGGCTAGGGTCTGATAAATTACCAGCCAGATCTCTTGTAACAACCGTTGCGGAGTATGCAGCAACCTGGTTTGCTAGTTCCTTATCAGCAGAAACGGTAAATGTCATCTCATTTGCATTGACCTTGCTTCTGATGGTTGTATCAGTACCAACAACAATATATATAGAATCAGTTGCAGCACTAACAGGTGCTCCAGTGAGACCAGTTAGACTAAAGGTTGGTTTAGTCTCTTTTGTGAGGTTGTCTGAATTACTCACTCCAGAGTCTGATGCATCCGTAAGATCAAGGGTTAGAGATGAAACATTCGTCTTAGTACGATCGATTGTTACGTTGGTTCCATCGGCATCTTGCAAAATAGCCTCAGCGGCAGCTGCACCAGCATTTCCAGCTAGATCTGTGTATGTAATAGAAAATGCCGCCTCTGTCTCAGCCGTGGATGAGACAACGGTCTTCGATGCTGTCCATGTTCTGTCCTGAGTAGCATTTGGAGTGTTTGGGCTTACCGTCACATTTTCTGCGCTACCTAGCATACTAACTGTTGGCTCAGATATTAACTCACCGACATTGTCATCATCTGAAGTTGATATGGTTATTGTAACAATGTCCTGCTCTCTCGCTAGTGTACCACTACTGTAGGTATTATTACTTGCAACGCTGACAGTCCTCAAAACGGGGCTTGTTTTGTCATAGGTCACGTAGTCACCATTAGTTGTGGTGGTCCTTGCTGCACCCTCATTACCAGCGTAGTCTACAAAGCTTACAAGATTTATTGCTATCTGCCCCTCTGTATCATCAGCATCCAGTACATGAGTAGCTGACCAGGAGATCGCTGTTGCACCTACGGTCTCGGTTACATCATATCCACCAATTTTTATTTTAGGTGTCTGGATCAATTCATCAACAGTTAGCTCAGCGGTGATGGTATTACCCTCTTTGGATAGAAGATTATTATCATTATTAGAACTGTAGGTAAAATTATCTACTGTTGGTGGAGTCTTGTCAAAAGTAACATATTTATCATCTGTGGTTTCTGTGACCTGGGTGCCTCCATAGGCATTGAGATCAGTAAAGTCTATTGTAAATGGTATGACAACACCAGCCCCGTCATTATCATCTGTCGCATCAGTGATCGTGTACGCAGCTTTCCAAAGCTCAAAGGCACCGTTCCAGGCCGCTATCTTTGTGATTGTCACTGCATCACCACCAACGGCTGGGAATCGACCCCTCTCATTGTTAATGGTTATATCGAGTTCCGCTAGCGGCTCACTAACCTTAAAGCGAAGACCAAGGTTTGTGTTAGGATTGGCGTATGAGCTGTCAAAACTTGTAGTACTCTCAGACCTAAAATAAATTGCACTG
>CAZPIF010000075.1:0-7315 GCA_964586565.1 uncultured bacterium | reverse complement strand
CTCAAGGGATCTCCAGGATTAATGAGGAAAATAGAAATCAAGGCTTAGAATCAATTTTACAAGACCTAGATCAAAATTTTGAATCAATAACAGATATTATTCCTCAAATATTTTTTTTTAGTGAGGGGATAACAGGATATACCATCTGGGATGGTGGAGGTGATATGTATGATGGTGGTAATCAGCTATTTACGAGTACTGGTAGTGGTTTGTATTACTCAGATGGTCAGGTTGTCTCAAGTGATCAACTTGGTGATGGAGGTTCTTATTTTACAAGAAAATATGATGGTCTCTTTGTGTTTGTAGCAGATATAAATAGTAATCCATATTTTGAAATAAGAGGCAATAATGGTGCGGATAATGGTGGTTCGGTTGATGGATCGGTTCTTGAAACCAATATAAATGGCAGAAGCTTTTATGGGTTTGTTAAAAGGGTATATGGTGCTGGTGACCCGTCTATTAATCACTTGTTTATTGTTGAGGCAAGCGAAGGACTGAGCCATGATTTTACTAACTATACAGATAATGATTATCATAGAATCAATGGACTGGAAAATTCAGATCGCATTTATTATTTACTCTATGCTGGAAATGGTGGCTACTATATTGATGATGGTTATGCTCTTTTGATAATGGATGCATTTTTAAATGCTATTGATATATCCCCGCATTGGATGGAGCTTTCAGAATCATCTGGCTCAATATCACCAGGTGAATCTTCAACAATTGATCTTATATTAGATGCTGCTGATATGGATGGCGGTGAGTATCAGGGTAGTGTATCTATAGCTAGTAATGATCTTGAGCAGCCTCTTTTAGATATACCGGTATCGTTAACGGTTAATGTTCCATACCCTCATATTATCTTTGATCATGAGCCCTTAGATGTTGATCTTTTTATAGGTGATACGGCATCTAGGGATATCGTAATAGGAAATGATGGGCTTATAGATCTTAACTGGAGTTTAAGTGTTTTAAGTACCAGTAGAAATCTTACCTCATACACATTTACCAATTGTGGAAGTGATGGTAACACCGGCCCTTTGCAGGAAGACTGTGAAAGCGAATACCTAGACACATCGCTTGAGGGAGTCGTCACATTGAATGAAGGTATTCAACAGTGGGTTGTTCCTCAATCAGGTAATTATAAGATTGAAGTATTTGGCGCTCAGGGTGGCGGTGTCACGAATGGTGGAATAAATGCGGGTTTAGGTAGTAGAATGAGCGGAAATTTTGATTTGGAGCAGGGAGAGGTCTTAAATATCCTTGTTGGACAAATGGGTATTCAGGAAAACCAATACAGCGGTGGTTATGCTGGTGGTGGCGGCGGTGGCTCTTTTATAACTAAAGCACCTCACAATACTGATGAATCGATACTTATCATTGCTGGTGGCGGTGGTGGGTCAGGCAGTCTTCATCAAGGTTATGATGCAATAGTTGAGACATATAATAGTCAGACTGGAGCAGAGGGCCAGGGTGGCTTTGCTGGTGGTGGGTCTGGAGAAGGTAATTCAGGCGCAGGATTTTATGGTAATGGCCTCTTTGGAGGGCATAATGGAACATCGATTGCATACTCCTATATAAACGGAGGTTTAGGAGGAGTAGGGTATATTGGTGGTGGTAGGGGCTATGGTGGTTTTGGCGGTGGTGGCAGTGATGGCTACGCAGATGGCGGTGGCGGTGGCGGATACAGCGGTGGTAAAACCGGGGGCAATCTATACGGTGGATGGGGTGGTGCCTCATTTAATTCTGGAGAAGAACAAGATAATCAGCCTGGATTAAACGAGGGCCATGGATATGTTGTCATAACACTTGATAGTCCTGGATGGATAAGTACTTCAAGTTCTTCTGGTTTTATTCCTGTTGGTGAATACGATACTGTGAAAGTTAATTATAGCGCAATAGGATTAGAGCCTGGTGATTACAGTTCGACCGTTAATATCTATAGTGATGATCCTGATCAGGCTGAAGTAAACCTTAGCACCTCTTTATCGGTTCTTTCAGAAGTTTATTTTGCAGATATTTCAGACGTTTCGATACTCGAAGATGAGACTCTAGATATTATTCTTGAATCAGTCTATATGGATTACGAACATTCTTTTTCTGTTTATAGCAATACAAATTCTGTTGAGGTGATAGTTGATAACGATACTCTTAGCCTCATACCAGCGCCAGATTGGACGGGAAATGCAAATATCGAGGTACAACTAACCCTAGACAATAATTTGGCAGCTACGGTTGATTTTGATCTAACGGTGATTCCCGTAAATGATAAGCCTTATGCCTCGAATGAGGTTCACAACATTGAAGAAGATGATATCCTAGAGATTTATCTCGATGCCCATGACGGGGACCTTTTTAATGGAGAAGACGATGAACAGGGTCTCACTTTTACGGCAATGGAATCATTTATACATGGTTCATTTTCTCTTGAACGTAATACTGGAATGCTTACTTATGCTCCTAATTCCGATTATTTTGGCCCAGACAGTATGACCTATCTCTTGATGGATGATGGTACCACTAATGGTGAGTACGATGGGCTCACTGATACTGGTTTTGTACGAATCAATATCTTACCTGTTAATGACAGCCCAGTAATTCAGGAGATTGAAGACATCTCAATGGATGAAGATACAGAACTGGTTGTAGACGTTATGGTATCAGATGTAGATAATGATGATATTGTATTATCTGTTACAAGTCTTGATGAGGAAGTTATTGTATATATAGAAGATAATTCAATTCATATAAACCCATACTTTAATTGGCATGGTTCTACTTTAATTACCCTTTATGCAAATGATAATATGGACAGAGCAGTAGATGTACAAGAATTTATTGTTACTGTACTTCCTGTTAATGATCCACCTGAATTTGGTGAACTTTATGCTTTAGTTGGTTTGGATATGGATTTTGAATTTCCTATCTATGCCAGTGATGTCGATATGGACAATCTTGAAATAACCTATGATGAATTTTCGGAGTATCCTGATTGGGTATCACTTAATGATCAACCTTACAGGCTCGTTGGAAATGCACCGATAGAGGGGGATTTTGAAATTCCACTATTATTAAACGATGGTTATGTTACTGTTAGGGATACATTCAAATTGGAGTCACGTAATTTTCATCCTGAAATAATATCTATATCTGATGTTCCTGATGATGAAGGGGGAAGCGTATATATTGAATTTGAGAGGTCCTTTTTTGATCAGCCAGATGTGACAAATCAGTTTTATACAATATTTAGATCTGATACACTTCAAAATGATGCAGTTTGGGTAAATGTTCAAAATGGAGTCGCTGATGGGCAGGAGAACTATATCTATAGTATCTCAACTATGTTTGATTCTACAACACTTGGTGAAGGAGTTACTGCTTTCAAAGTGGTTGCATCTATGAATACAGGAATATTTCAATCAGAGATTGGTTTAGGCTACTCCGTTGATAATATAGCACCAGAAACTCCCACTGGATTAACTGCTACTATTGTAGACGACGGTATAAGTCTATCATGGAATCTGAGTACAGCACATGATTTTCAGTATTTTGTTCTACAAAAAGCGCTTACAAGTCAATTTTTAGACTTTAGCGAATTTATGTTGCTAGACACATTTTACTTAGATAATGATTATGAATACAATCAACCACAATATTATCGTATTATGGCGAAAGATCATTCGGGCAACAGTAGTAACTATTCTGATGTTATTGAGGCCGCTATTCTTGCATTAGGTGATGAAATATTGCCAGAGCGATATGCTCTACATCAGAACTACCCCAATCCATTTAACCCTGTTACAAAAATACGCTATGAACTTCCTGAAAATGCAAATGTATCAATTCGAATTTTTGATATAAATGGAAAGGTTGTAAAAAATCTTAATCAAGGCAATCAAAATCCAGGCAAGAGGTATGTTTTATGGGATGCTACAAATCAAGCGGGAGAATCTGTCTCAGCGGGGATGTATCTTTATATGATAGAGGCAGGTGACTATATATCTGTCAAAAAGATGTTGTTCTTAAAATAAAAAAGATTGATTAATAATTAATTTGAAAAACCCTGCTTATTAAGCAGGGTTTTTTGATTCAATTATAGACAATATATTTACTGTCAAAAAAATAGGAAAACCTATGAGAAAGTTAAAAACCTTGATTGATAGTCAAAGGACTGCAATCGTTATCCTTATAATGTTAAATCTACTGCAGTTGAGGTATTTAGGATTATTACATATAAAAGTAAAAGATATTGAAAAGAAAATGAGTTTGATTAGTAAAGATAAGATAAATGTTGATAAAAAAAATATATCCATTAAATAAACTTTTATTATTATTGTTATTAATTGTTTATTGGCATTGTAGTAGTCCTCCAGAGCCAAAACCTATTCCAGTAAAAGTTGCTGAGGTTATACCGGAGCCAAAAGTTGTGGCTCCACCTTCACCGCCTCAAAAGATATCTATCAGAAGTATTGAGTATGATAAAGAGAAGATGGTTATCGTATGGGAGCCTTCCAGAGATATAAATTTTAAAGAATATAGATTATTTTCTCAAGCTGATGATAAAAAGATAGACACAATTGCAACTATAAGCACTGCATTAGATACTATTTATGAACTTTATTTATTTGACCCTACAATTCAAAATTGGTTTTGGGTAGATAATAAAAACAAATTAAATATGGTTACAGTTGGTGATAAATCAACACATATTCTTGAGGATAAAACACCACAAGCCACTGTGATTTTACCAGTCGAATATGACAGAGTAATTCGTTTTAGGTGGACTAAGAACAAGGATGATGATTTTGCACATTATATTGTTTATCGATCAAGATCATTAGATATGGAAAACAGGAAAAGTATGAAACTAATAGAGGGGATAAACGATACGGTATTTATATTGCCTATGGATTCTGTTTTTTATTATCAGATTGGCGTAGTAGATCACTGGGGCCTTGAATCATTATCTAATGTAATAGAGGGCGATTATTATATTAATATTTGGGAAAAAGATTACCCTTTGCTAAATACCAAAGAAATAGATCTATCTTCAAATAGTATATTCGGTGTCATACCCGAAAAGGTAGGTGAATTTGTTAATCTAGAAGTGCTAAGGTTACAAAATAATTTTTTGACAGGTACTTTTCCAAATAAGTTGTGGGATTTAAAACGTTTAAGAGTCTTGAATTTGAGCAATAATCAATTATCTGGTTCAATACCTAATGATATATTCAAATTAAAGTATTTGGAGGAAATATGGCTTTCCAATAATCAATTTTCAGGGCCATTACCGTATCAGATTTTTTCTTTAAACAATCTGACCCATTTAAATTTAAGCTCAAATAAAATATCTGGAGATTTAAGCGAAGCTGTTGGTAATCTATATTCTTTGCAATATCTAAATTTATGGGATAATAATATGGTCGGATCGATACCTTCAGAAATTGGACAAATGAAAAAACTAGAATTTTTAAGCCTAGGGAAAAACAAGTATAGTGGTGTTATACCTGATGAGATTAGTAATGCAACAAATCTAGTATCTATTGCTTTTTTTGAAAATGAATTGACTGGTCCAATACCTGAAGGTATAACAAAACTTCCGAAGTTAAGATACCTTGGATTATTTAATAATAATTTAATTGGTAGTGTGCCTGATCGTTTGATGAGCAATTTGAATCTAGATTATTTGAGGTTAAACGATAATGAATTTGATCTCATAGACCATGATTCAATGTGTATTTCAGGATATAATTGGGAAAATTTTATATACTATGATGTCTCAAATAATTTATTTGAAAAACCACTGCCAATTTGTTTTCACACTGAAGAATTACGTGATATATACGTAAAATCTTTTAAGGAATAATTTTTATAAACAACCTTAAGTAACATGTTATTTTATGAAAAATACTAAATATGATCTTGTGATAATGGGGGCTACAGGGTTTACAGGTAAACTCGTAGTAGAATATTTATTAGATAACTATGGATTGCAAAATGAGAAATTTTCATGGGCTATAGCAGGGCGTAGTGAAAATAAGATAAAGATTCTAAAAAAATCTTTAGTTGATTATGGTAGTGATGTAGAAAACATACCTGTTTTTTTGGTTGATAGTTTTGATGAAAAATCTATTGATGAAATGACATCAAAATGCAGATTGGTAATTACTACTGTTGGGCCTTATTTGAAATACGGACATTTATTGGTGAAGTCCTGTGCTAGAAATGGGACACATTACTGTGATCTTACTGGTGAGGTTCCATTTATAAAAGAATCGATTGATCAGTGTGATAAAATAGCAAAAAAGAATAATTGCAGAATTATTCACTCTTGTGGGTTTGATTCTATACCCTCTGATATTGGTGTTCTGCTGTTGCAAAATGAGGCAATAAAACAATTTGGTAAACCTTTTAATGAAATCAAGCTATATGTAAGAGGGATGCGAGGTGGATTTAGTGGTGGAACTATCCATAGTATGTTTAATATTTATGAGTATGTTAAATCTAGAAAGGATCTTCAAAAAGCATTAGGCGATCCATATTCACTTATTCCAAAAACTAAATTACCTAGCGTAGCTTCAAAACCAGGCCTTAGAAGTATAAAGTGGGATAATGATATAATGAGGTGGGTATGTCCTTTTGCCATGGCAGGCATAAATACTAAAATTGTTAGAAGAAGCAATGGTATTTTGAATAATTACTATGGTAATACATTTCAATACAGCGAAGTTTTCTCATTTAGAAGAGGCATTGGTGGATATATAAAAGCGCTGACTATGTTTGTTGGACTCGCAATATTTAAAATAGCATTGAAGATCAGACCTCTATCGTATATCTTAAAAAATATATTTCTACCACAACCAGGGCAGGGTCCTTCAAGAAAAGATAGAGAAAATGGATACTTTAAGATTGAGATAGTAGGATTTGAGAATAGCACTAAAAAACTAGGATTAATAATTGAAGGTGATTCTGATGCCGGTTATTCTGGAACTGCTAAAATGATTACTGAATCTGCCTTGTCAATATTACTTAATGAAAGAGAGATACCTAAGACTTCAGGAGTTCTAACAACTGCATCAGGAATTGGAGAGACGGTAGCCAAAAGATTAGGATCAAAGGGTATTACCTTTAATTTTAATTAATCTAGATTTTATCTGGTACATTCTTAATTAGTAGCGGAGGAGGGGATCGAACCCCCGACCTTCGGATTATGATTCCGCTGCTCTAACCATCTGAGCTACTCCGCCATAATGCAACTGATTGTTGTCCTCTAAATTATCAGTTAGTATTATTGTAAACAATTATAATTGAG
>CAZPIF010000074.1:0-7326 GCA_964586565.1 uncultured bacterium | reverse complement strand
AGGGCGGGGGTATGTTCCAGAGGATGATGATTTTTTTGATGATGACTTTAGTGAACTAAAGATTGGAGAATTTTTTGATAATGTCACACTTCTAGATATTGATAGTAATAAAATTAATTTATCTGATGGTGATGGTAGCTATAGATTCATTTCTTACATATTCACAAGGTGTCCAATGCCAAATATGTGCCCTGCTGTTATTATGAAGACTAATTATCTAGTTAATAGTTTTTCTGATTCCAAATTGATAGACTTTATTTTGGTTAGTTTTGATTATAAGTATGATAAGCCTTCTGTTCTAAAACGAGCTTATGGTTCCTATCTGGAAGGACGTAATAATTTAAAAATATGGTCAAGTACTGGTAAAGTCGATGATGTTTATAGATTGGTAAAACAATCAGGTGGTGATTTTTGGGGTGTAGAGGAAAATAAAATTGGCCACACTTTAAGGTCAGTACTTCTTAGTCCAAATCGAAAACTACTTGCTTCGTGGGAGGGAGAAGATTGGAAACCTAAGCAGGTAGAGCGAGGTATTCAAATATTAATGAAATAAAAAATCCCATAGTATCTGGGGCTTGTTAAAATTTTATTTTTCTTTACACTTTTACCAGTCATCATCGTCATCATCATCACCCCAGTCATCATCTTCGTCATCGAAATCACTTCCACCATCACTATCAAAATCATATCCATTTTCAGCAAAGTATGCTTTAATAAGGGCATCTATGTTCGTCTTACCTTTGATATTCCAGAGGTAATCTCTTAAACCGTCAAGCATGGCAGTGGTATCACCATTGAGAGTGACTAGTGCATTTCCCCAGTCATTTTCAGCACCTTCGAGTGAAAGTATTACACTGTCAGGAACATATGGAGCTGGCATTTTTGTTCCAGGCATGATTGATTGAGGGTTTTTTAACCATTCTGTTACCCACCCTGCATTTAAACGTTTCTTTGTCAAAGCTAAATTAGCTGCCCAAGTTGGTGGGTCACCAGTGGGGAATTCTTCACCATAGAAGTGGCAGCTATTGCACTGGCCAATTTCATGGAGTTTTGCTCCTGCAGCAAACTCATTACTTAGAGGGTCAAACTGGTGTATGCCTCTGTAATTTATATTCTCACTATCAATGTGCTGAAAATATGAAATTATTGCGTCCCAATCTTCATCATTTATCTGATGGAAACTGGGCATCTTAACTTGAAGATTGGGTCTTATTATCGACGGGTTTTTGAAAAAAGATAATAACCAATCAGGGTTTGCTTTGCGACCCTCAGAATTTAGATTGGGAGGACCATACTCTGGTGGACCTATATGCTCTACCAACTGACCACCTCGATTTTCAATAAGGTGACAGCCCTGGCAATTATATTGTTTTACAAGTCTGTGGCCTTTTTTATAAATATCTGGATCTTTATTATGGGCTTTCAAGCTTTCACTCACCTTGTTTGAATTAAACGCTAATACAGCAGTGGTGATGGCTTCAATCTCTTCCTCAGAAAAATAGAAATTAGGCATTTTCAAAAGGTCCAGATGCTCGCTTTCTTTGCCCCTATCATAAATTCGCGGAGTTCTCAATTTATTTTCAATCCAGGAGGGTACGGTATGATCAATATCGTGAAAAAGACCAAAATCAAATTTCCCAACAGGCTTTGACCCTTCTTCTGTAATCTCAACACCAATTGGTTTAGCATCATCAAACCCATCGATATTGTGGCATCCGAAACATCCATAATGGCGGATACTCTTTTCACCAATGAAGTTCAGTTTTTCTTCTTCACTCATCTTTGATGCCTTGGTAATTGCAACTTTTTCTGGATTGGATTTTTTCAGCCAATTAGTAGTCAATTCTTCCAGTATAGCTAGGTCAAAGTCGTGCGCGGGAAGGTTGTCAAATAATGCATTTTTATCTTCGAGGAGGTAGGCGGTAAGATCCTTTGCCTGCTGAGGTTCTAGCCTAAGGTTTGGCATCTTTGTATCGGGCATGTAGGCCTGAGGATTCATGAGCCATTCGTATAGCCATTCAGCAGAAACTTTTGATCCTATGCCAATAAGGTTTGGTCCATGAACCTTCGTTAAATTTTTGTAGTTATTTATGTGAGGAGCATCTACGGGGTTTTTTTCAGATACGTGACATCCCATACAACCAACTGCGCTAAATAGTTTTTCTCCGTTGACAGGGTCGCCAATATATTTTGTTCTATTGCTACCAATATTCTTTTGTTTTTCTTTAAAAAGATATTCGGTAATCCCAGCAATCTCCACATTATTATATGCGGTTACTTCTTCACTTTCTTGGTTTGGTTGTTCAAAGATTGACGGCATTCTGGTGTTGTATCTGAAATGTCGGGGGTTTTTAACCCATTTTGCTACCCAACCTTCAGTTAACTTTTCATTTATTCTTTTCAGATTTGGTCCTGATTTGGCGAGAGTTGGCCAGTCTTCATTATGATGGCATCCATTACAACCTGCTTGATCAACCAGTGTTAATCCTAAGTTGATTTTTTCACCACCAGCTAGGTCGCTAGTGTTGTTATGACATTTAAAACAACTTGCCTCAGTATACTTTGTTGGTAGCATGGGAGTAAGCCAGTGATGGTTTACTTTCCAATCATGCTTTTCTTTCCATCTTTGCTTATCTTCTGATGAATTTGGTGTATGAGATGAGGAAACAAATGAAGTACCTCTGCTTCGCCCTCCATGGCAACTAGTACAACCAAAATTATTCATTGGATGTGGAGATTTCGATGTGATATATAGGTCAAGGTTAGGGTGTGATGTATATGGCTGAGGCGCTTCAGAGAAGTCTGGATTATCTATACCAAGGTGGCAACTGGTGCATCTATCAACCACTGGAACAGCTGCAAAGTTGACATCATATTTCACATCAGCAACTACGATCTGGTTGACTTTATAGTAGGGGTCCAAGAAGTCAAGTATTGGCAGGTCTCTAACAATATCACCTAGCTTATTTGCCATTGTCATTCTACTTCTGTCTAATTTGCCAAGTTTATTTTTTGTTAAAGTGTATTGCTTAGTATATTTATCTAGATCCTCTTGTTTCTCTTTTACAATGGATTTGATCTTTTTAATTTTTGATTCAGTTAAAGCAATTGCTATTTCAGTATCCTCGCGCTCTAGTCTTAATATATCGAGCTTTTCAAGAGCAGCATTATAATTATCACGGCTAGATGGTCCATGATCGTTATGTACATTTTCCGATTCAACAAGAAATTTTAGAGCTTCGACATTAGCTTTTTGACTCTGGAATTTCATGTTTTGATTGTAATGCCTATCTTTAAGAGAGCTTAGTTCATTACTTAGAGCAGATAGCTCCTCACTTTTGGCATTGAAATCTTCTTTTGCACTGGCAAGAGCATTTTCATAGGCTATTTTTTCAGTATTGATTTCTTCGGCTTGTTGTTCAAGCTTTTCCTGCGCTACCATTATTTGCATTTTTCTAAATTCACGTTGATAATCTTTGAACTCATCATCATTATCATCTACAAAAATCCATACTGTAACAGCAAGAAAAATGATGGAGGATATTGCAAACCACTTATTTAGTAGGTTTATATCCCAATATCTTTCATCGTTTTTAAACATCTATAATATTATTTATATATTAAAAAAGTATTCAGGGATTGAAATAAAATACTTCAGGTTGACAATCCATCTTAAGTACATTTTTAGTGGAAGTGAAAGCATAACAAGCCCAAATATCATTAGAGCAACAAACCTTGTTGGACCATATGTTTTATATGTTTCTTTTAGCCATGTATTGGCAAGGATAAATGGCAGAATAAAAAGGTAACCACCCACAACTATGAAACCAAGAAATTCTCTAACTAATATATTTTCTGGTAGTCCTTTTCCTAACAATTTCACCCAAAAATATTCTGAAAGGTTAACACTATTTAATGCAACAACCTTATGGGTATCCCAATATTCAAAAGGTCCATAAAAGTTCCAGTTAGGTCCTCTAAAAAATGTTCCGAGGACTATTAAGAATAGCCAGAGGACAATCCAGCCATACATAAATATAAAAATAGCAATCCTACGTTCTTTAAATGAATAATAGCCATCACCTTTTTTGTTGATGTCCATGTAAGGTATTGCCATTAGCCCAACGACACAGAAAATGGGTAAAACTATTCCTGCTATCCAAGGATCGTAGTATACGAGCATTTCTTGTAGTCCTAGGAAGTACCATGGAGCTTTTGAGGGGTTAGGAGTTGCGGCAGGATTTGCAGGCTCCTCTAGCGGAGCTGCAACTAAAATGGACCATATAACAAGAAAAACAGTAAAAAGTATGAGGGCAATAAATTCAATATATACGAGGTCAGGCCAAACAAGAACTTTGTCATCAGGGTCGTTGTACTCGCTTGGTTTGAGGCCTTGTTCAATCCTGCTATCATTAATGTAGGCTTTGTGCATTGCAAGCCAAGTAAAATAGTAAATAGAGTAGACCATTAGCACAATTGGAAAATTATCTGCTTTTGTGAGAATCACATTGAAGTTTTTATCTATGTAACCTACAATAAAAAAGAAAGTAATAGCTGCCATTGCAGCTACAAGTCCTGTTTTTGTCCATAGAAGATAGAAACCTAATTTGCGATTTATTTTATCAAACCAATCTGTTGGTGGGAAAAGTATTGGCGTTATAACAGTGAGTATCGAAAAACTAATCGTTGGGGCTGACAAATAGTCTATTGTACTCTTAAAAGTCTCTAACATATCAATAATCTTTTTATAACGGTCCTGATATTCCGCCGTCTTTTCGTATGCGCCAAAAATGTACTGCCATAAAGATCATCATTATAAATGGCACTGCTATACAATGAATTACATAGAATCTGAGTAGTGTTGCTTCACCAACAAATCTTCCACCAATCAGAGCAAACCTAACATCTGATCCAATGTGAACAAGGTTGATATCTCCAATAGCGAGCAGACTTGCTCCAGGACCTTCGTGCCCGATAAATGGGTGAGCTCTTGCCATATTTGATCCTACAGTTACAGCCCAAATAGCTAGCTGATCCCATGGCAATAAGTACCCAGTGAATGATAGAAACATTGTCATTGTCATTAGAAGTACACCTACTCCCCAGTTAAATTCACGAGGAGGTTTATACGAACCAGTCATGAAAACTCTCAGCATATGAAGCCATACGACCAAAACCATTGAGTGTGCAGCCCATCTATGTAATTCTCTCATAATACCTAATGGCACTTGCTCTGCAAGGTCAATAATATCCGTGTAAGCATATTCAACTGTGGGCCTGTAATAGAACATTAGTAGGATACCGGTAATAGTCAGATTTACAAAGAGGAAAAAAGATAAACCGCCCATGCACCAGGTGTAGCCTAATTTAACAGCATGTTTGGGAAGCCGAGCGGGATGTAAGTGTAGAAATACACTCCCCAATACGGCGTGCATTCTTTGCCTTCGAGTCCTGGGGACTCCCGACCTAATAATAGATTTCCAGACTTGTGACTCGCCTAGAGTCTGCAGTATAGATTTTTTGTTTTTATTTACGGACATTGTTGTATCTAAATTTATTAACTAAGGTTCTATACTTTCAAATAGGATTCAGGGTTTTCCCATTCTCCCTTTTCCCATTTAAAGCTTTTGGTTTTATCAACAAGAATTTGGCCATCATTGGCAAGCCCTATTTTAAACCTTTCAAGAGGTCTAGGCGCAGGACCTTCAAAGTGAATTCCGGTCATTCGGAAGCCACTACCATGACAAGGGCATTTAAATTTTGATTCAACTGGAAGCCAATTCGGAGTACATCCTAAGTGAGTACAAACAGTCGACAGAGCAAAAATTGATTCTTCATCACGCACGATCCAAGCATTAAATTGTTTTTTATATTTTATATCAACAGCATTCTTTGAAAAATCATCGGGGTAGCCAATTTTGAAGGTCTGTGGAGGCTCAAAAAGAACATTTGGAAAAAGAAATCGTACTATCATAGTGAAGAAACCACCTGTGACTCCTAAATATGCAACCCACCCAAGTGACAACCAACCTAAGAAACTTCTCCTAGTTTTATCAGGGCTTTTAAATGCACTGTCAGCTGAGGACCCAACTGCTGCATTTGGTATTATTTGTTTCTCTTTTTCTGTATTAGGCATTTTTATTGTATGATCTCTCAAGTGCTTTTAATGCTGCATTTCTTATGGTTAGACTTTCATCAGAACTAGAAAGTAATAGTAATTGTGGTTCAAAACGGTTATCAATTATTATGGAAGTTGTTTCTATCGCGGTTAATATCACTTTGTTGATCTCATTATAGTCAAGCTCAGGAAATGTTGATAGATATTCACGATCCATTAGATTTTTCAAAATTGGCACTGATGAATTTTCACCCATTTTAGCTAGTGCAATAGCAGCATCCCATCTTATGTTTGGCTCATCATCTTTCAGTAATTTATTTAGTATAGGTATAGATTTTATGTCACCAATGAATCCAAGTGACATGGTAGCAGCAAGTCGCTCATCCTGGAAGCCTGAAGTATTTATAACTTTAGTAAGTTTTTCAATTGCATTTTCGGCTTTCACCATCCCAACAGCTTGGATTGCCGCTAAACGAGATTCGCGTGATTCATCATGCAAGCCTTCAATAAGTTTTTGACTGTAGAAAGGATCGCCAGTAGCACCCATTGCGATAGCAATGTATGCACGAACAAGTGGATCGTCATTTATTGCATGATCATAAGCGGAAATCATTTGGTTCTTGAAAGAAAAATCAATAGGTACTGTTTCAGGATTATTTAATACTTTTGAAAGTTCATATGCAGATTGCCATCGTTTTGTAGCTGAGCCAATTTTAACTTGATTTAATAATTCTGATGCATCGGTTGTTTCATAAGTAATAAAACGAAAAAGGAGAAAGAAAATTGCACCAAAAATTGCAATCATGAAAGGTATAAGGAAAAAAGAATAGAATAGGGTATATATTCGACTCGATTCTCTTTTCTGAGTTTCTATTATATTAGTTTGTTCCATAATCCCAAAATTCAGGAAGTGAATTTATTGAAAAACCATACGCTCAACCAAAAAGAAATATTCAATTATTTTTCATTTTCATTTGTTTTTAATTTATTTAAATCGTTTTGTAAGATTTGCGTCAATCTAAATGTCTTCCTTATTTCCTTTTTTAACTTGATAATTTCAAAAACAAGAACAAAAGCAAATAATAGAATAAGTATTGATATAAGTGGAAGTGCATCCATATGCATGTATTAGGTTTTTTTATTCTTTTCACTATTTTTCAACTGCCATCCAAGAAAGACTGGGAAAAAGAATAGTATGATGCACCCCA
>CAZPIF010000073.1:0-7327 GCA_964586565.1 uncultured bacterium | reverse complement strand
TTACGGTGCTAGCATCATTACCAATTGACCCACCAGTATAGACTCCAGTATTACCTAAATAATCAATAACAGTAGATTGTAGAGTATTAATTTGCCCCTCAGGCTCTATACCATTAAAAGTATAATTTGATTGGAACTGCGTTTCTGAAATACTTGACTCATCCGTATTATTACCATCAAGTGTTATATCTGGAATAGCAACATTTTCTGGATATGTCATAGATATAGTGATCTCATTTCCTGTTTTTGCTAAATGGGGAAATGTGTTATCCGATGTAATACTGACTATGTTTGGGTTTTCCGCCTCAATGTCAATTTCCAAAGTAGTTGTACTTGTATTACCATCTGCATAATTCCCAGCTTCATCAAAAAGCCTTGCAGAAAATTCCGCATTTTTGAGATGACCAAAGTCTGGTATTATTTCAAAAGAGTCAGCAGGTGCAGTTAATGATAAAATACCTAGACCTGGCGGTACTTCTAAAATTTCTATCTTATCACCTATTGCAGTAAAATCATTATTATCTGAAATCTTAGATAATATCTGAAACTTTGAACCTATTATTGCATTTGTATTTAACACCTCTTCCTGAAAACGAAATTCAGAATCCTGCATAAAAATAGCATTTGTTATATTTGCAGAATTATTTAAATCAGTTAAATCATTTGAACTTAATCCAGCTGATTCGTCAAATTTCCAATACCCTATTAATCCTACTTCATCACCACTTAAATCAATAGTCTTATATGATTTTATTTGGTTTTCACTTCGAGTTACATTCCAAAATCGTACTTCATCAATCATACCATCAAAATATTTATATTCTCCCTGATCATAATCAAAACGACCAAGAGTAAGATCACCTGGAAAACCACTCCAATCAACTGGCCCATTATAGCCACTTTTTGAATCAACAAGAATTCCATCTCTATACAATTTGAGAGTACCTCCTCCAAATGTCACAGCAAAATGTGCCCATGTATCTACCGGAGCTGAGGCAACCACATGTTGAATATCAGCGAGTGCAGTTTGCTCAGTTCTTAAATAAAACCTCCATCCTCCTGAGTATAAAAATGCACCAAAACCATATTGGCTTGCTCCCTCATCATAATTACCTAAATCAAGAAATCCTTCAAAATTTTCAGAACTTCTTACATTTATATAAGTTTCAAAGGTGAAATTATAATCAACGCGATAATCGTCACGCATTGGTATAGTAACAAAACTACTGACACCATTAAATGAAATAGAATTACCAGTTTCATAGTCAAACGCTATAACTGTGGTATCCTGCGGTACTATCACATCAACCTGAACCTCGTTATCAGTGGAACTCCAAATTTCTGGCACACCATCAGCCCCTAAAGATAGTATATTATCTGTTATTGTTGGAGATACAGGTCCAGTTACATCTATAAGGACATTACTATTGTCTGTTGTTTTTCTACATGTCGGGGCTGTTATGCCATCTGATGTAAAATCGATCACAAAAGAGATTGGCCCATCAGTTGCATCTTCTGGAACTATATATTTAACAATATAATTATTCAAAGAATTGCTATAAACTACTTCATCACTTGAATTGATTAACACAAAGGGAGAACCTGGATCTGGATTGTTTGGTAGTTGAAATGCCAATGAAATAGTATCACCAGGTATTGCTTTTTGAGAATCTTCATTACTGGAAAAAATTGAGGCATCCTCAATAGATTGTACAGCATCAACTCTTACATTATCAACATGCCAGTTGTCGATATAATAGGAATTTGACCCATAGGTCTCCCATCTTATTTGCAATGTCTGACTCATTGTAGCATAAAAGGATTCAGTCCTTGGATATATATCGACTTGATCACCACTGCCACTGCTTATTTCATAGTTTAAAACTCGTATCCAATTGTTGCCATCACTACTATATTCAATGTTCATACCATTATAGTGTGCATCTGATGGAAACCCATCAAGGGCTATTTGAAATCTAACAATTACATTAGTGGTATCATTAACATCTATGATGGGTGAATACATATAATGTCCGCTATAGTAATTAAAGGTTTCCGTCCCAGACTGAGCTGGTCCCCAGTAATATGTTGGTGCTGGAGCGCTTGTGTTAAATTCAGAATTCCAGGTATTAATCTTCCATTCTCCTGTGTAGGCCGGATAATCATCTGGATGCGGAATAAATTCCCAACCGTTATATGGGAAACTTGAAACGTTATCAAAGGTCTCATTCAATAGTTCCTGCCCATAGCTAAAACAAAAAATAAATAAGAAAACAAATTTGGTTTTCATTGAATTATTATTTCTGCGCCTCTGAAGCCATTTATATCAACCTGATTTTCTTGGTAATCTATAATAAGACAGTTTTCCAAGTTATAATAAATACTATCACTTCCGGTACCTAAAGGATTAAAAATAATATCTGCTATGTGACCAGTGCCCTCAATGTCTCTTTTTAACGTATCTAAAAAATAGGTGTAAATATCAATCTCGTTAGAATTGTTATAGGTATATGTGAATAAAGGCGTGGATTTGTTTGTGTCAGTAATAAAAAGACCGGGAAGGATAGTGTCTAGTTGTAATAAATCATTTGGAAATAAAATTTGTATATGAGAGCCTGAAAATGGTTTTGTTGAATCTTCTTTAAAAACTATATATGAACCAACAATCACAGAGTCAGATTGGGAAGTGGTTTGTGTTTTTGGATAAAAGACGAGCGTGGGCGCGCTAATCCCTCTTTCTTCATTGGCTTTAAAATCTACAGGGTTATCAAATAACTTCTCATAAATAGTACAAGAACTAAAAACTAAATAAAAAGAAAGTATTAGATGGAACCTAGGTTTCACAGACTACCCTGCAGGAGATTGTATAGTTGGTCTCCCTTTTTGATATATATTTGTATATGGTCTTGGGCCGAAAACCCATGCATGTACACTATTTGATATCCATCCCGTAAATGTTGTACTAGCCAAAGCAATTGCTATCTTACTATATAGGACATGATTGTCCCAATCCTTTTCAGCTGAGGTTCGATAGTACGACACTTCTTTTTCATCATCAGTTGCATCATAAAGTTTTGAATTATTTAAAAAGCTTTTCGACGATTTATTATAATTATTGTAGCTGAGAATGAATGCCAATGCTAGAGAGAATTCTAGCCCACTCCAGATACCTGCTGATATCATATTTCCTGAATAAGCTTGGCCCCAACCTGGCACAACTAAACTCCTAAGTGCTGCACCCATGGGTGTTTTTTCATAATCAATTTTCTCTGGATCAGAAAATAGGATCGATTTTCTTTTTTCTTTCCACTCATTTTTTATTTGGCTCATAGTACTACCAAACCAAAGGCTGAGCTCGTTCAACTTCCCATTTTCATAATTGTTTAAATTAATTTTTCTTCTGCTTATAAGACCACCAGACCTGGTATTGAAAAGCATCCCTTCGATTATTAATCTATTATTACTGTGCTTTACAGTATTGTAAACAACATATTTAACATTATAAGTTTTACCTAGATCTTTAATTTTTTGCATATATTTTACAACAAGGTTTTCTTCATTATCCACATCCTTAAAAATATTTTGATCATATAATTGAAAGTTAAATGATGCTTTATCAAAATTCGCGGCTATAGATTCATCAATACCAGAGATTGGCTCATCAAAATGATTTAGAACTAAGTATGATTCATTTTGATCAAAAGCTATAATTTTAGTAAAAAATAAAGCACATAAGATGTATAGTATCTTCAAAATTACTGGTCTCCATTTAGGGATTTTCTTAGATGATAATTATACTTTTTTGGCTCATCTACAAGGATCATTTGTTCGTCAATTATTTCTCCAATCTTAAAAACTCGCAGTTTGTGACTCCCTGCTTCTAGTCTTAATCGAACAGTTTGCGCATCCCACTGATGCTCACCATTTAATTCAAAGATCAAACTTTTTTCCTCTGTTACAAACTTACATTCATAAATTGGATTTAAAAAAAAGTCTAGCTCTATCGCTTGGGCTGGATTTACCAAAAGGTCATATGTAAGTGGAGCATATCCCTTTTTCTTTATTTCAAATTTATGTACCCCAGGAGTAATTCTTTCATTTCTTATTGGTGAAGAACCTAAATTTACACCATCTAAAAAAATGTCCACTTTTGTAGGAATTGTATTTACACCCAATTTGACTTGAGCAAAAATAGAAGAAAAAAGCAAAATTGAATATAATAGGTTGATTATTTTTATCATTTTAGTTCTCATCAACTAACTTATAGATATTCTGCATATTGACTAACCGTAGATCAGAACGATTTATCCAACCTGCCATTTTTATACGTTTTTTCTTATCAAGCTCGACTTCAATTGAACCAAAGTACTCACCTGGAGTGACTCGGTCTACAGAGATAATCTCTCCTTCCTCTAAAAGAAATAACGTTTCTGAGCCTATTTCTGGACCATCTCTAAAATGCACATTATCTTTATTGGTCATATATAAGGGTTCAATCATATCTTCACTGGGCCCTACACCAATATCTAATTTCAATTTTCTGCTATACTCAAAATCAAGTTTTTTCTTAAAGGGCTTGAAAACTAAATTATTCCCTGCAACTATCCGTAAATAATCTGCAAATCTATATTCTCCTGGAACCGCTATTTGATAATATCCAGCCTCATTTGAGCTTGTTTTATAAATGATATTATCAAAATTTTGAATTGAAATATCTACCCCGGAAATTGTACTATCATTTGTATTTAACCGCGTGTAACCCGAGACAATTAACTGCCCTATTCGAATAGTTTTTGGCGGTAAAACTATTCGGCCAAATTGAACACCTTCAAAACGTACATTGATCGGGTCAAAATTTTTATCTTGAGGAATTATTTTAATCAAATTTGTATTATTACGGATATCTAGTACTCCTTGAGGAAGATATGCAAGAAATTCTTTCGGTGCTTCCTGTAAAATAGAAATAATCGGATGTGTTGTATCTCCCTGAGAATAAACTTTAAATAGGATATTATCTGGAACAGCACCATCATACCTAATTGGTAAGACCAATTGAATTTCGCCATATTCATAGGTCACCGATATTAGAGGTTGCCTATTATTATAAATTATATCTGGATATAAAGGAGTTTTGAAGGATGCACATCCAGAACAAACAAAAACGACTATAAGGAAAATAAATGTTTTTATTTTATTAGAAATAAACATATCCATTGGAAATTTTTACTAGAATTTTATTCAATATGAGCCCTTGTATTTACCTCTAGATTTACAGTTATTAAAGTTTAAACTCTATTTTCTGTGTAATCCAAGAATTTCATAAAGAGAAAAACAATTTCAATAACACCAAAAATTATATGCATAATTATTAAAAAAAACGTGTAAAAAGCCAAATTATTCTTTTTGTGAAATTATCGTATGGAGGGAAAATAAGTCCGACCATACTTAAAATTCCATTTTTTAATATTGAACGTTCATTAGAAAATTCTAAAAATCCGCTGTGCCCATGGGATCTCCCTAGTCCACTTGTATTAATACCACCAAATGGAAGTTTTAAATTTAAAAAATGAGATTTAACCTCATTGATTACCATGCCACCAGATGATGTCTTACTAATAATCCTATCTATATTATTTTTTGATTCAGAAAACATGTAGAGTGCTAATGGTTTAGCTTTACTATTAATTAATTCAATACATTTATCTAGGTTATCATAGGGTATTACAGGAAGAATTGGACCAAAAATTTCTTCTTTCATTACATCCATCTCAAATGAAATATTGTCTAATATTGTTGGCTCTATAAATAAGTCATTTTTATTCTTTTCACCTCCATGCACAATCTTTGCACCACTTTTTAAAGCCGACGTAAGAAGTTTATCTAGCCGCTCCCAGTGTTTACTATTTACTATTCTTGCAATGTGTAACGAGGCTGATTTTTCATTAAATGAATAACCATAATTATCATTAATTTTTTTTGATAACATATCAATGAACTTTTCTTTTAAATTTTTATGAATTAATATGTAGTCTGGAGCTATACAAGACTGACCCAGATTTATACATTTCCCCCAAGCTATTTTTTTTACTGCCATATCCAAGTTAGCTGTTTCATCGATAATTGTAGGCGTTTTACCTCCTAATTCAAGCGTTACTGAAGAAAGATTTTTTGATGCTGACCTCATAATTTTCTTGCCAATATGTGGACTACCAGTAAAAAAAATATGATTAAAGGGGTATGTAAGCAATTCAGTAGCAATATTGTAATCACCCTGAAAAACAGCTACTTCTTCAGGTTCAAAAATATCATTTACCATTTGCGCAATTAACTGACTTACATTGGGAGTCATTTCTGATGGTTTTACAATTACTTTATTACCTGCCGCTAAAGCTGATATCAGTGGCCCTAGTGTAAGATTAAAAGGGAAATTCCAGGGGGCAATTATAAGAGTCACTCCTTTTGGCTCGTAATGTATCCATGATTTAGCTGTGATAAGTGCAAGCGTTGAAGCACCTACTTTTTTAGGCTTCATCCAGTTTTTTAAGTTCTTCTTAGCAATTTTAATTTCAGATAGGACATACCATATTTCTGCAATTTCAATTTCAGATACTGGTTTTCTAAGATCACTATAATGTGCGTCTATTATTCTTGTTTTATTACTATTAATCCAATTTTTTATATCATTTAAATATTTAATACGTCTTTTTAAACTGATATTCCCAGCATTATTTAATTGTTTATTAAAAATGGTCTTTATGTCTTTGGCGATGTCCATATATATTGTGTAAGCTACAGGATATTCGTGATATTTAATATCCTTCTATTCTACTAACTTATTGAAATAGATTAAATATAATTAAACTAAAATTCTTTATTTATGTCAGAAAAAGAGAAAGATTTACTGAAAAGAGTTAAAAACTCTGATAAAAAAGCATTTAGAGATTTGTTTTCTGATTATCATGATACTCTTTTCCGTTTTGTTATGTATAGAGTTCAAGATAGTGATTTAGCACAAGATATTACTCAGGAGACATTTTTAAGAGTCTGGAAAAATCGGCACTCATTAATTCCTAAAAAGTCATTTTTTTCACTTATTGCAAGAATATCTACAAATTTATGCTATGATCATTTTCGTCATATGGAAGTTAGAAATCGACATAAAGATAAAATACCAGAATATGGAAAATCACATTATGATGACCCCGAGTCTGTCAGTCAGGCTAATATGCTCCAAGAAAAAATTCAAAAACTTGTAAACGACAAATTACCTGAGAAATGTAGATCAATTTTTATTTTAAGTAGAGTCGAAGGATATTCAAATCCAGAG
>CAZPIF010000072.1:0-7344 GCA_964586565.1 uncultured bacterium | reverse complement strand
GCTATGGAGGAGGGTACGGGGCGAATGGGCGCATTTCAAAAAATACAAAAAATATTTGAAACAATTGGCTTTGCTAAAGTAGCAACCAGTGCCGAGGAAGCTAAATATCTGGGTCTTCTGAAAAAGGATGATACTATAATTCTAAATACAGACCATTTAATTCAGACTGCAAAACAAAAAACAATTGAACTTACCGAAGATTTCCAACCGCCAATATATAGGGAAGATCTTAAACTACCAGGAACTGGCGGTCGCACTGCCTTAGCTATGGCATTAAAAGGGTTTAAAGTTCAAGGTAAAATATCTGAACATGATGCAAAGATTGGTGAGAAACTTGCATATGTTCTGACTGGAGGTGATAAAGCAGGCCTGACAAAAACTGTGGATGAACAGTATATCCTTGATATTGAAAGAGAGGCATTTGTATCACTCGCAGGAGAGAATCTTACACAGGAAAGAATAAAATATATGTTAAAGAAGGGAAAACCTCTCAGAAATTAATATTAATCTTATTTTAGATACGGTAAATACTTAAGGCTCTTTTCTTTAAACAAAGCATCTTCTATACCATTATCTACTTCAATATTAGAAAATATAACTTCAGTTGTATGGTTTTTAATATTATTAGTTACAAATATTCTATCTATAATTTGATATTCCTTTATTAAAGTATATCTATATTCCTTTTTCTTTTCTAGCTCACCTTTTCTATTAAAGGAATGTTCCTGCAGTATAGTAAAATTAGTCTTATCTATCCATGATATGTGTTTTTGGTAAAACGACTTTATCTCTTCATTTGGAATTATTTCTATCACATAACATTCTACGCCTGATATATTATCATCGTCAATGCGCCTATACTCATTTTCACTTAGTTCTCTACTTGAAAGATCTTCATAGCTAAGATCAGACCCCATAAAAGCATCTCCCCTTTTCTTAGCTGAAATGCGTCGAACTCTTTTGAATGCAGGTAACCACATACGCATTACATCATCTTTATTTTTATATTGGATCTTTAAAAATGATATGCCTCTATCATCCTTTGGCTCTAAAAACCAAATGATCTGCTTTTTATTCTGATCTATAGATTTTGATAACATGGTTTGATACCTACTCTTACCCTTGGAATTAGTAAGTACCATTTTTGCATGATTAGATAAATCATTAGGCATAGGTCGATTATCTACCATTTTTGCGATATCATAACCTGATTGAGCTAAAATTGTAAATGGAATTATAAATAGAAACAAATATTGCATATCAACGACCTTATTTAATTATATATCCTTTCAATAATTCTGTTACTGAAGCTAGTAGGATTAATGTACCTAATGAAGTTGATAGCATAGCAAAAACCATAAGGCCTCCAATATATTGTACAGGAATAAATGCAGAAAATAATAAAGCACCGAAAGCCATATTTGAACTAGCATCTAATATGATTGGATATCCGACATCTTTTATGACATGACTACTAATGGCATTTCTATTTAATGTGAAAGAAAGTCTTTCAAACTGTGATATAAAATGAATTGCAAAGTCTACACCAACACCAATAATAATTGCTGAAAGAATAGCAGTAATATGATTCAGTGTTATATTAAAATGTCCCATTAATCCAAAATTAAGAATAACCGCACCAGACAACGGTAGGATTGCAAGTAATCCCCAAAGAAAACGTTGGAAAAATAATGCAGTAATACAACCTATTAGGATTACTGATATAATTATACTTAATAATGATGATTGAATAACCATATTCACCATGTCCCTTATAACTACGATCATACCGGTTACATCAACTTTGATTAAATCTTGAAAGTAATTTTTTATAAATACTGAAATTGAATCTACAAATGAAAAAACTTCTTCAGTGGTCATTACTGAAGCAAGTGATGTTATTAAAGCAGATGTGTAATCGTGGTCTACCATACTAGAAAAATCATCGTGACTACCTGATATCGAATACATTGTAAATAAATTATTTATTTTCTGTCGATCATCTGGAATAGTTTCAAATTTTGCATCATCATCCATAACTGCTCGGTGCATTTGTTTTACAACATCTACAATAGAATAGGCAACATTAATATGACTTACACCTCTGATAAATGTCTGTAGTGAGTCTATCTTTTTCAGGATCGATGGATCTTTTATATCACCATCTACAAGAATCCTAAGATCCATAGTTCCGCTCATTTCAGTATCCATAAAATCCATACTATCTCTGATCTCAGTCCCAGGTTTAAAAAAACTAGCAACATTTACATCAATATTTATTTTATTTAATCCAAATAACCCAACCAATATCATTGCTAGACCAAATGAAAATACATATCTAGGATAACTAATGATAATTCTGCTAGTATTTTCAATAAATTTTTCTAGAAAACTTGGCGTTGATATTGCCTTAGATTGTTGATCCCAATACAATAGTCCAATAACTGCAGGAAGCATAAAGCTACTTAGTAACCATGCCCATAAGATACCTATTGAAATACATACACCGTAACCAATCAATGGATCTAAAGGAGAAGTGATCATGGTAAGAAATGCCGCTATGGTTGTTATACTAGTTAAGAATATAGGAGTCAAAAGTGAACGCATTGCAGATTCAACTGCCAAATGGACTTCTCCAAGGTCCCTTAATTCACGAAAAAATTTTGTTATTACATGCACACCATCCGAATT
Source organism: uncultured bacterium (assembly GCA_964586565.1). GTDB lineage: Bacteria > Fidelibacterota > Marinisomatia > Marinisomatales > UBA1611 > NZWG01. Next base: position 4,653 of record CAZPIF010000072.1, on the reverse strand, counting down.
AGCAATAGTAAGTAAAATGATAGGCATTGATGTATTTAAAAGTGCAAAAAGAAATTTATCAGAACCCGTTAACCTATAAACCCACCCCATAAAACCCATCATAGCAATTAACGAAAACACAATAACCATTACTACTAGAAGCACTGCCTTAAGACTTCTTAGATTAATTAATAAAATAATCAACATGATAATCATACCCATTTTTATAAGAGTACCTACATCATCTCTAATTAGTTTAGGAACCGATCCAGTAACATATGCAGTTCCTCCATAGTGAATATCATACCCTGTTAAAATAGAGTCTGAGACTGATACCACCTCATTTCTAAACACATCTAAACCTACTCCATCATAAGGTCTAACAATGCTAAGCAAATAATCTTCTCCCCTGCTAATAAGCTGTTTTTTTAGATTTGAATTTTTACTTAAATATGCTTTGATATCTTCTACCTCCTGATCTGGTAGATTTTTAATTGACTGTAAATCATCAATTTCCATAAAACCATTTATATGATCTATTTTAATAGCAGTACTTATATTGATAATCTCATCAATATATTTTGATTTACTAAAATGTTCTGTTAATGCCCAAAGATCAGAAATAGTTTGGGATGTGTATGCTGTTTTTCCTTTATGACCAAAAGCAATAAAAATTATTTCTGTACTTCCAAATTCTTTTTGAACAGCATCCCAAGTTATTTTAGAGTCAATGTCATTTGGCAACATCTTCATCATATCATCATCCATCACAATAAACTGAATTCCAGAAGCAACAACAAGGGTTATCAAAAGAGAAATGATTATTGTTATGAACGGTCGATTTATTGACTGGTTTATGCACCAATCTTCTACTGAGGTCTTTAATGTTTTATCGTTCATTAATATTATATAAACTGATCATAGAGGACTGAGAAAGATATGCATTAGATTTGCAATGGTGCTACAAATCTAATTGAATAATTATTTGTATTAATTATATATTAATTGGAAAATACTAAAACAACAATTTGGGCTGGCTCATTAATTGAAACCAGACCATCATTATTAAGGTCAGCTCCAGGAGTATATGGATAATCCTGCCAAAAAATATCTACAGCAATTAAGACATCAAAAAGATCTATAACTCCATTGTAATCAGCATCTCCAGGAATATAAATAGGAAACCCACCACCAAGATAGTCTAAATCATATTTTTGAGATCTAGCAATAAATGTCTGTCCTCCGGATTCTTGATGGCTCCAGACCACCTCATTTTCATAGGTAACCTCAAACATGGTAGCATCATCACAATCAGTAATTAACGTATTACCATTAGGTAAGCGAAACGCACCACCTTGCATTTGAGTATGAAACCCTCCTGTATGTAGCCACACAGGTTCGGTAGGCCCAAATGGTTGAATTTCATCAATTAAGTAACTGCCGTCAGCATTAAGAGGAGGTACGATTTCAAAAACGGCAGAACTATTATTATTGCTATAATTATTATTAAAGAGAATAAGATTACCCTCCCCTGGATACCCTTCTGGAATCCAGTTTATACCGTGTTGACTATCGAGGAGTTGATCTGCATTACTCCCTCTACCATATGTCTGTGGATTCCCCCAGCGATAAAGAAAATCTCCACCTTTTCCTGAATTTCCTCCAGTATGTCCTGCAGCTTCTTCTGTAGTAGTACTGTGATCTATAATATATATTTCGTCATGATGTCTAGAAGAAAGAGCTATTTGGTCTAAATCTTCATTATAAGCAACTGCATTAAAATGTTTCCAGTCTCCATTGGCACCACCCGGTCCCCCATTACCACCAGCATTTCCATAATTAATGTCTTGCAGTTCAGGATGATCAGCTATCACGCCATAATTTGGTAAATCAGAATCAACATCCTGTATTAAATGATCCCATATGTGCCACTCCCAAACAATATTTGCGTCACCAGTACCAACAGGTTCGAGCTCCAAAATTGCCTCAGACCACATCACATTTAAAGAATTATCAATACTCTCTCTGCCAACAGCATAAGCCTCACTTGCTGTCTTTTTCTCCCATGCAATTATTAAAATATTACCATTAGGTAAAGGTTCAACATCATGATGATGTTGATAGGTCTGATTAGAAACTTGATAATCCCATATTAATTCGCCATCCCATGTGTATATTGATATACCGCCACCCACACCACCTGAATTCATTGTAGGATTAGCTACTTTATAGGGATATATAAGTGTGCTATCCCGAAGTAGGTATGGCATGCTTGCAGCGCCTCTCGGATGTGACCAACTATTAATTATATTCATATCATTGTCAACTAAATAAGAATAAAAAGATCCATTGGCACTACCTGCCTGCGTAGGAGAGTATAGAGTCATCCCGTCAAATACATCACCAAATAGTTTGGTGATGCTAATAAATAAAAACAGTGATACGTATCTCATGGATAATTATTATTTAGAGTTTAATGGAGTATCTAACTAGCTAACTCAATTACTTTAAAAATTTAATAAGTTATATGTTATTGTAATACGTTTAAATATATGATGATACTTAAAAGATTATTTAGAATCTATCTAATTATTGGTAGAACTTTTAATATTTGGTATTCCACCCTATTTACAGCACTACTCATTTTATTATTGCGGTCAATAGTAGGACTAGGTAGGGTAATAGACCATTTTTTTTTCTGGTCTATTCGAAAACCCCTAAATCAACCTATTATTATTGTTGGGAATCCAAGATCTGGAACTACTTTTTTACATCGTTTTCTTATTAAACAAAAACTTGGGACAGGGTCTGAACTTTGGCAAATGCTATATCCATCTATAACAATACAAAAATTTATCAGACCGGTACTCCCATTTTTGGAAAAAATAAGCCCCGCAAGACATCACTCAACAAAAGCACATAAAACCAGCCTAAATGCCGTTGAGACCGATGATGTTTCATTACTTTTTAGATACCTTGATGGTTTTTTTCTCTATGGATTCTTTTTAACATTTGATAAAAACGATCTCTTTGAATGGGTAGACCCTAAGATAAGAGATACATCATCAAGGGATTTTCGATGGTTTAAAACAATGTGGAGCCGAAATATTATTTCAAATAAAAGTGATCGTTATATCGGTAAACTTTTTAGCGTTAGCGCAAATCTTCCAGCCTTCCAAAAAGAATTTCCTGATTCCAAAATACTCTACATGATTAGAGACCCTTTAAAAGTTATTCCGTCTGGACTAAGTCTCGTTACTGGAGTCCTTCATAAACGCTTTAAATTTTGGTCACTGAAAAAAAATATAAGAGATAGATTTATTCAAAGACTATATAATGCATTATTAGAATTACTAAATCGATTTCATGAGGATTGGACAAAAGGAAATATTGATAAGAAAAAAGTATTAATAGTTAGTTATGATTTAATGATGAATGATTTTGAATCATTAATGGATAACATAATTAACTTCACCGGCATAAAAGAAAGTAAAGACCTAAGAGCTGAGATAAAAAAAACTGCTAAGAATCAACGAAATTTTAAAAGTGAGCATAACTACGATCTTGAAAAATTTGGGCTAACTGAAGAAAAAATTAAAAAAGACTGTAAAAATATATACCTAACCTTCCTAACCTGATATATGAAAACTATAATAATCTTTTCTTTTTTACAATATGCACTACTTGGCTTGGATCTAAAAAATATTTCTACTGATGAAAAATGGAAGATTCTACAAGAAAAGCCAATAAAAATAGAGCGACTATCTTATCAGGGCTTTCCCATCAGTCGAGCATCTAAAATCTGCGAATACAATATGCTGTCTGTGGCAAACCTAATTCAAGATCTAGATAATTATCCTAATATATTTAAAAGGGTTACTCATACACAAAGACTTAGTCCTAATATTGTCCACATAGTCCTTGATATGCCATTCCCTTTTGCTGGCAGAGACTATATAGTACAATTTAGTATCGAACAAAATGATAGTAGCTGGACTTTTTCATTTTCATCTGTAAAAGAGAGCGTGGAATCTACTAAAGCTGGCTATATCAGATTAACGGACGCCGCTGGTCTATGGAAATTAGATAAAGTTTCCCCAAATACTACTTTGGTTACATATACTTGGAATGGACAATTGCTGGGTAACTTTCCTGAATTTGGTCTTGAAAAAGCATGGATCACTCAGGGCAATGAGGTTCTTGAATGGTTAACTTTAGAACTTTCGAAAAAAAATAATTCATGAAGAGTTTGATTGTTATAATTAACCTTATATTTTCCATTTTATATGGTTCCTTATTAACCCCTGAAAATGGTTCCACTCTTAATCATATTCATATACTGTTTGAGTGGGCACAAACACCTAATGCAATCGCTTATGATATTCAAATATCAAGTGACCCTAATTATAATGAAAATATATTTGAATTTAGTGATAGTAGCTTAGGCTATATCGATAGAGAAAATATCGAATGGGGAAACACCTACTACTGGCGGGTTCGTCCTAAATTCAACACAAGCAATGGTCCTTGGACTAACTCATATTCATTTAGTACAGGACAGAGCTTGTCATCTTCTAGCGTCAATATTACCCAAGATTGCTGCTATGCAAATGGCATTACAGTTTTTGGTGCATTTTTTAATTATTTTTCCGCTGCTATAGATAAAACTGGGAA
>CAZPIF010000071.1:0-7598 GCA_964586565.1 uncultured bacterium | reverse complement strand
CATCCTAAAAATATCATGTATCAATTAATATTTTCTTTCTTTTTTCTTTTATTTGCTTGTGAAGATATTAATAACGAACCAACTGAGGTAGTTCTTTGGGGTCAAAAATATTTAGTCGAAAATACATTTGAAATTGATCTTAGTAACCATCAAATAGAAGGCAATATACCTTTGGAAATAGGATACCTTAAAAACTTAAGTTCACTAAAATTGTATGACAATAATCTTACGGGATTTATACCACCTGAAATTGGAAATCTAAAAAACCTTGAATATCTAAGTCTAAAAGGGAATCAGCTAACGGGTTCCATACCACCTGAAATAGGGAACATGACTAAATTAACTTGGCTTTCTCTTTACGATAATAAGCTATCAGGGTTGATTCCCGTTGAAATAGGTAATTTAGTCAATTTAACGTGGCTTAATCTTAATAATAATAATCTAACAGGAATTGTACCTGATCAAATATGTAATCTCCCTCAAGTCTCTACATTCTTATCCAATAATAATCTCTGCCCTCCATACCCATTTTGTATCAGGGATTTTATATTTCAACAAGACACATCATTTTGTAATTAAATTTTTGGATTATTTAATCATTAACTGACACTACAATTGAAACTATTTTGTTTATTTAAATACGCATTATTTTCCATAACCATTACAATAGGATGGTCTCAGGTTATTATAAGTGAATTTTTAGCAAGTAATCTGAGCTATATGCATGATGATTATGGTGAATATGATGATTTGATTGAGCTCTACAATCCTTCGGATGAATTGATTGATCTTTCAGGCTATTATTTATCAGATAATACCAACGATTTAACTAAATGGATGTTTCAAGATAATGAACCAACATTTTTATTAGATCCTGGATCATATCTGATTCTGTGGGCTGATAATCAACCTGAACAAGGCCTACATCATCTTTCATTTAGTCTTGATAAAAATGGAGAGACAATTCTCCTAATAGAGCCAGACGGCCAGACTATTATTGATGAGATTAATTACTCTTATCAAAGAAGAAATGTTTCCATGGGTAGAGAATATGTAGACAACAATAATTGGCTTTATTATGATAATCCATCTATTGGTTTTCAAAATCCTATTGATGGTCATGAAGGCTTGTTGGAAAAACCAGATATTTTATCTGGGGCATCTTTTATCGATCAATCCATATCTGTCCCTATTGATAATTTTGATCCAACACAGACTATACACTATTCCTTAAATCAATCACATCCTCAAACTAATGATCCAACATATGATGATCCAATAAATATAACAGAAACAAGAGTGCTAAACGTAAAAGCATTTAAGGATGGTTTTTTATCGAGTGAAACAAATAGCCAGCTTTTTATAATGAATCAGAATTTTTCTCTTCCTGTTTTAGGTATCTTAACTGATTCATCAAATCTCTGGGATATTGAAAATGGAATCTATACAAATTTTTTAAATGAAGGTGTTGAATGGGAAAAAAAATGTATTAATCAATACTTTTCAAATGATTCAATCCTATTTTCAATCCATTCAGGTATAAGAATACAGGGTAGATCGTCAAGGTCTAGACCAAAGAAATCCTTCCGACTTTTTTTTAAAAATGCCTATGATCAAGAAAGGTTAGAGTACTCTGCTTTTGGCGAGAATGGTCCACAATCATATAAAAATCTTGTACTTAGGGCTGGATATGATGATGATATTCAAATGGGTTCTGGCACTTTAATTAGGGATCCATTGGTTACCGAAATTTGGAAAGAGTTAGGTATGCTAGTTTCTAGAGGGAATTTCTCTAATCTTTATTTAAATGATCAATACTGGGGTCTTTATAATATACGAGAGAGTGTAAACGAGCATTTTATAAAAGATAATACTGGATATCTTGATTTTGATTTAATTCGTTACTTAAAGTGGAATATTGAATTGAAACATGGTACGATTGATGAGTGGAATGAAATTAATTCCTTTGTGCGAAATACTGATTTTAGTGTAGATCAAAATTACATTGAAGCAGTAAACAAAATTGATATGGAAAATTTTTTGAATCTTCAGGCACTAATTATTTGTGCTGAATACAGAAGTTGGACATGGGGTTCTAGTGTTTTCCGTGAAAAATCAACCTCTGGTAAATGGAGATGGACAATATGGGATATGGATAGAGCATTTACTAATGTATATTGGAATGGGTTTACAAATTTGGATGATACAACGGGACTCTATAAGCCTAATATCTTCACAAACAGGTTACTAAAAAATACCCAATTCAAATTTAATTTTATCAATAGAATAGCAGACTTCCTTAATTCTGTATTCAAGCCTGAAAATGTTATATCAAAAATAGATTCACTAGAGATTCTTCTAGAAGAGGATATAGTATATGAGGCAGAAAGATGGGGAAGAAGTACTCAGACATGGCAAAACAACATAAATTCACTCAGAACTTTCTCTTCAGCGCGACCATCTATAGTAAAAGAGCAAATGATTAATTATTTTTCACTTGATGGTGAAAGTGAAATTATTGTTAATTCAGATTCTGGAGGTTACGTTAGAATAAACTCATTATCTATTTCTCAGTTTCCCTGGGAGGGTAATTATTTTAATGGTGTTCCTATAACAGTGGAGGCAGTTCCATTTGAGGGCTACACCTTTGATGGATGGATAGGTGACCAGGTATATAATCTTAATCCTATAACAATTGTCCCTAACACAGAAGCAGTTACTCTGCATGCACAATTTTCATTAATAAATACAGAAAATAGTATCAAAATAATTTCACCACTCCTAAGCTATGAAAATGGTTTTCATCCACTAATTTTTAGACATTATGATCATCATGGAAAAATATTATTAAGTAATCATCCTATAACTGTTGATCTAACTATTAATGGAAATATTATAGAATCAGCATTTAAGTTACATAAAGGAGTAGGTAGTTATTTATTAGATACAGATCAAATATCTGGGGATTTAGCTATAAATATAGATATAGTTGATGATACAGAAATTAGTGAAACTAATTTATCACAATTTGTTTCAACAAATACTCTTATTGTATCAGAAGATATTCCTACAGGAGAGACCATATGGGTAGAAAATTCTAATGTTACAATAGATAATGACCTTTATATACCAAGTGGATCATTTTTGAAGATAAACAAAGGGTCACACATAAAATTAGGTGAACATTCTAATATAATCATTCATGGAGAAATTGAGATAAATGGCACAGAAGAATATCCAGTTTTATTTACTTCTCTTGATACAGAAAAACCTTGGGGGGGAATTGAGTTTTATAACTCAGAATCTAAAATTTCATATTGCTTTTTCATTAATGCTGGTGGAGATCCAGAAAAGGGATGGCAACATACCCAAACTCAACCCATATTATTTGCAAAAGATAACTCAGAGCTAGATATTAAAAATGTATTTATACTTAATTCGCCTGGAAAAGCTCTTGGATCTCATAATAGTATTGTTAATGCTGATAGTTCTGTGTTATCATTTGTTTTTCATGGAGGTGAATTTCACTACAGTCACTTAACATTTAATAACTCATATGTTATTAACATACCAAATGATGACGGGATTTTTGTAAATGATGACAATGATGGTTTTCATATTGACTATAGGCATCAGACGATAAATGAGCCTTCATTTATAAAAAATAGTTTTTTTATAAATGGTAAGGATGATGCTATTGATCATCATCGAGCAAGAATTAATATTGATAATTGTTGGATAGATAATTGGATGAATGAGGGCATTGCAACATCTGGAATCGACACTGTTAGAGTTACAAATACTATAGTCCAGAATTGCTCTAACGGATATGAGGCAGGATGGGGTGCTCCAAAACTTTTTGTTGATCATTCCGTAGCTATTAATAATGGTACAGGCTATAAGTTTGGTGATAACTATTCAACTCCTTCAACTGGCCAACTAACTATCACCAACTCTATTGCCTACAATAATGAGGATAATATAAAGAACTATACAAACCATCTTAGTGGGCCCTATCCAGATGGAATTGATGTCTCTTTCTCTATTACAAATGATTCTGATTATGATAATATGGTGAATAATTTAACAGGCATACCAGTGTTCCAAAGTGATTACAAATTATATCACTATTCCTTGGGGGCAAGTATGGCTACGGGAGGGAAAAACATAGGAATTGTTGAACCTTTGGTATTGGATATTGGTCCGGTTATTATAAATGAAGTTATGTATAAAGCTTCTCCTGATTATGATTCAGGTGATTGGATTGAATTATACAACCCAAGTACGGATACTATAAATGTATCTTCATGGGTTCTAAAAGATAACGACGATGATCATTTTTTTCAATTTCCTGAAGAATCAATTATCCCTGATGATGACTTTTTAGTTATTTGCAGAGACATTAATGAATTTTTATCAGTATATAATCATGATCTAAATATTCTAGGTGAATTTTCTTTCGGATATGGTCTCGGTGATCAGGTAAGATTATTTTCTTCAACTATGTCTATTGTTGACAGTATTGAATATGGTGTTAATGATCCTTGGCCTACTTCACCAAACGGGCTTGGACCAAGTCTTGAGTTAATTGATATTTACAATAACGAGTTATCAGGGTCTTGGGAGGCTTCCTTAAATACGGGAGGTACACCAGGGTTTTTAAATGGTATATCTATGTTAAATAATTTAAAAGAGACTGAACAAGTACCATTATCTTTCAATCTAGAACAGAATTACCCTAATCCTTTTAATGATAAAACTTTTATTAATTATACATTAATTAAAGATGCACATGTTAAAATTACCGTCTATGACATAACTGGAAGAGAGATTGCGATTTTGGTTGATAGAACTCTTCCAATTGGGAAACACATGACAAATTGGAACGCTACCGATTATCTAGGCAAGGCGGTATCTACCGGTATATATTTTTATCAGTTAAATACCTCTGGCTTTAGTAACGTTAAAAAAATGTTATACGTTAAATAGTTGAACTGCAAAAAATAAACCTGATGTCGATTTTAAATTTCAAATCATTTGTTGCAAAATACATATTTATTTTATCAATTTTATTTTCACAAGTATCAATTAATGAATTTATGGCATCAAATAATTCTACTTTATCTGATAATTACGGAAATTTTGATGATTGGATAGAATTAGGTAATGCAGGTTTGGACACCGTAAATCTTTTTGGATGGTATTTAAGTGATGATTATTCAGAACCATTTAAATATGTTTTTGCAGATTCCTTATATTTATATCCTGACTCAGTAATCATTTTATGGGCAGATAATAATACTGATCAAGGACCTGGTCATTTAAATTTCAAACTCTCTTCCCAAGGAGAGGAAATTATTCTAACAGATAGTTTTGAGGTGCAAATCGATTATGTAGAGTTCGAAGAATTGGATTCTGACATTAGTTATGGTAGATATCCAGATTTTAATGGTGATTGGGGTATAATGAATTCTCCAACCCCTGGAGAAAAAAATTCATCCCATGATCCCACACAATTTGCTACGGAAGCAATTATTTCACCTGAGTCTGGTATCTACATTAATAATATAACAATTACGCTATCATCTGATGAGGCAGGTGCAAGTATATATTATACGCTAGACGGAAGTATTCCATTACATACGAATATGAGTTCGATCCAATATTCTGAACCTTTATTAATTGATGAAACTACAATATTAAGAACAATTGTCTACATTGAAGGTCTTCAACCAAGTAAGGTGCAATCCCATCATTATATTATCAATGAGAATTTTGAGTTACCTATTGTAGCCCTGGGAATAGATCCAGATGAATTTCCTATTGGTAATGATGAATATAATGTTCATATCACATATTTTGAAAAATCTAATGAAATAGGGTTCAAGACTGATGCAGGAATAGAGAGGCATGGTAGTCCATCTTCACAGAATCCTTATATAATTTCTTTTAAGTCTGAATATGGTTCATCATTTATTAACTATCCATTATTTGAACAAAGAGACTATACTAATATAAAGAGATTAGTACTCAGGAATGCTAGTAACGATAGATTTCCTGGTCCAAACAACAATACTAATAGAGCGCATATGCGGGACATTCTAATACATGATTTATATAGAAATATTAATCCGAGAGGTGGCTATTCTTCATTTCAATCAGCGCATATATATATTAATAATGACTATTGGGGTATATATCATATAAGAGAGAAGCAGGATAAATATTATATAAAGGAAAATTTTGGTTACGATAATATTGATTTGCTTGAGCGGGCGTTTGGTTTTGAAAATAATAGAAATGCAATTGAAGGTGACTGGCTAGATTATGATAATTTAGAGATATTCATTGAAAATCAAGACATGACATTAATAGAAAATTTTGAATATCTAAAAAGCCAAATTCGATATCAAGAATTTTTGGATTATTGGATTCTACAGATATTTGTAGGCAACTTTGATTGGTTATCAAATAATGTAAAATTTTTTCGACCAAAATTTGGTGATGATAAATGGAGGTGGTTGTTGTGGGACGTTGATCATGGAATTGGGATGGATTATCAGTATGGTGGAGTCCAATGGGGTTCACCAGAAACAGATTATTTGGAATGGTCCACTGGATTTGATCCTCCACGTGTTTGGAATGGTGAAAATAATAGAATTATTCGTGCTATTTTAAGAAATGAACAGGGAAAACTAGATTTTATCAACAGGTTTCAAGGGCTCCTTAATACATATTTACGCAATGATAAGTTATTAGACAGACTTGATTCACTTGAAAATATATTATCTAATGATATGAACTATCATGCAGAACGTTGGGATACAGATATAGGTGACTGGTATATGGGAATAGGAGAATTAGAAAACTATATTCTTGAGCGTAATGATAATGTAATTGAGCATTTGAAAAATAAATTTGATCTCGATATAATCTATAACCTTACATTGAATGTGGTACCATTTTATCCAGGTACCATTAGAGTAAATAATACTTTGATCAATCATTTTCCATGGACAGGTAAATATTTCAGTAATCTACCCATGGAAATTAAAGCTGAACCAAACCAGGGATTTATCTTCTCGAATTGGCATGGTTTAGATGATCTTTCCAGTATTATCTCTTTAGAATCATTAGATAGAGATACTGCATTTACACTAGAACTTGCTCCAATATCTAATCATACTTTAGTGATTAATGAGTTTTTAGCAATAAATAATGGTAACCATCTCGATGAATTTGGTGAGCCAGATGATTTTATTGAAATTTATAACGGTACGGATGATATTATAAGCTTGAATGGGCTTCAATTAACTGATGATCTGATGGATATGAGCAATTACTTTATTATTGAGAATACTGAAGCATTAAACCTTGAACCAGGCGAGAGCATTGTTTTTTGGGCAGATAATGATATTGAGCAGGGATACAACCATTTAAATTTTAAACTTAACGGAGATGGAGAAAATATTTATCTATTAGATCAATTAGGAATGTCAATTATAGATTCAGTTATATTTGGTATTCAGGATGCTAATATATCTTTTGGCCGTTATCCTGATGGCTCACATAATTGGGTTGAAATGACACCTACACCA
>CAZPIF010000070.1:0-7637 GCA_964586565.1 uncultured bacterium | reverse complement strand
CATGCCATCAGTAAAACCTACATGTCTTCGTTTATCACGATTTAAAAGGTTCGGACGTAAAAACTCTAGCACCTCCCAAGCAGTATCCGCTTGTGGAACAGATTTAATTTCATCTGTTGTTAAATGATACCTGTTTCTACGCTGTTGATTGGAACCTGTACCTGTATAACATGAGCTAAGGAGCATAACAAATCCTGTAAGAACAAGAATAGTAAGTTGTATTTTAGACAGAACTAGCAAAATGACAATACCATATTATCAATAAAAGATTTAAATGCTACAAATACTAAACAAAACCCCTAATAACTAATTAGGGGTTTTGTTTTTTTTAAAGTTTAATTATCTAATACAAATACCTATATCTATGGCCTACTTACATTAGGATTATTAAGTATTTCACTATCAGGTATAGGTATATAAGGCCAGGTGTTTGAACCAAGATGCCATAAATCAAATCTTTTTTGATCAACAAGTCTAACACCTTTCATCCATAAAGTCTTATCTCTTTCTTCAATTAAAAGGCCTAAAGCCCCAGTGGTAGTACCTGCGCCTGATGTTGCAGATGGCGTAAATCCAGTAAGTTGATCAACCGTTAATGCAGTTAGTCCATGACTAGTTCTTACATTATTGATATGTGTAAGACCTGTAGCATTATTTCCATCTCTTATTGCAACTTCTGCCAATATTAGTTCCATTTCTCTCCAATCAATAAGATCTAAATGATCAGATCTTCCATCATAAACATCCTGACAATACGCAAGATTTGCATCCCCTTCTAATTCCCATAGCGGAAGCCTCTCATTGGGATTATCTAATCCATCTCGTACATTTTCTTGGCTTTTATGTCCTAAACCATCACCCTCTGGACCTCTTAAAGATTTAGATTCAGAATTTGCTTCAGTTAAATTGGAAATAATTTCACCCTCTAACCGATCAGCTACAACATAATCAGCAAATCTAGTATTTGCACTAAATAATACATTATTACGTCCAGCTTCATACCACATATAATTCGTGAAAGCTTGTGAGTGGGCTAACTGAAAAGGATCATGTCCCTGCTGGAGACCTTTTTCGGCTGCGCTCTTTGCTTGACTATAATTACCATCAAACAGGTACGTTCTTGCAATCAAAGACCATACTATTTCTGTAGCATTTCCATTAACACCAGCATATGTGTCACCTGGATCATAACTTAGGGCAGCTGTAAACATTTCTCTGGCCAAGGCTCTAATCTCAGCAGATGTCTGGAAGCTTCCGGTTTGCCCATTATCAATTTGATCAATAGTAGTGATTACTGCTCCAGGGTTTTGGCCATCTTGACTCAGACCCCAATGATCTGCGAGATACATTCTCATTAGACCACCAACTACATTGCCCCACCAGTGCACTCTTTGTTTAAGTGCATCATTACTTATGGTCATTCCACTAGCTCTATTTAGAAGATCATCAGCATGAAAACGAATCTGATGATAATTGTCCCAATCGTTTGCTACAAAATTCAGATCCATTGGTATGTCTTGTACAAAGTTGGAATGGTCTGGAGCAAAATCTACCTCACCATGGATGAATTCATCGCTAAAGCCTGCCACTCTCCAAATTATGTGAGGTAAACCAGTAAACTCTGATCCACTACCCATATTACCGAGAACACCTTTTAAAAGAAAATCTAGATATTCTTCACTAGTAAGATCTCCATCCTCAACCTGATCACTCAAAGGATCAACGTCTGAGACCCAATCCTCACAAGATGTAAATAGGAGAATTGCTGTTATAAAAATACTTGTTGAAAATACAGTTGTAATATTTCTCATAGTAATCTCTCCTTAAATACTGAACTTGAAAAACATGTTTACTGATTTAGGTGTAGGTAGAGTACCAGCCTGCATCATATTTTGCGGTCCACCATGGTAACCCATCGAATTGATTTCAGGATCAACACCAGTGAAATCTTCATGGTATTTCGCCCAAAGATTTGTACCACTTACACCTACAGTGAGGCCATCTAAATCACTTAGCACAGGCAATGACTTTGTAAACCTGCTTACATCATAGCTTAGACTAAGCTCCCGAAGTTTTATGAAATCTCCAGGTTGAATAGAATTTGCATCAAAAAATGGATTTGTTCTTGAGTATTCATTAGCAGCATCAATATACGCTTGGGAACTATAATCAGTTATTTCTTGTTTTCCAGCACAATGATTGCCAAAGCCAAGCATCTCAGCTAACTCATCATAGCGAATCACATTTGTTCCACATACATCATTAGGATCAGATCCATCACCATCCTGCATATCAAGAGCCCACCAAATCATATCAACACGTGCTTCATTGTAAAGCACATGTCCGCTCTTCCAGTTAAACAATCCAGAAAAATCAAAACCAAGCATATTCAAATTAAATCCAAAGCTACCTGTTTTATCCGGAGTACCTATACCAAGAAAAACCTTACCATCAGATGTCTGATCTCCATAATAGGCTCCAGCCGGCATAACCTCACCATACAATGGATGTAAATCATTCTCCATCGTATTAGTACCATCGGAAAATTTTGCACCTACATTAATGTCATTAATGAAAGAGTGCTTTGCATAACCTTCAGCAAAGGCTTGTTTACCACCACCTGGACCACCGTAAATAGGATCGGCCCCGCCCATGCTAGCAACATTGTTCTCTGTATAGCTATTGGTAAGTGTTAAATCTAATTTCCATCCACCAAATTCTTTACCTCCAAAGTAGGCAAATAATTGAGATTCCCATCCAGAGCCTTCAATTTTACCTACATTGAATTTCCCAGGACTCTGGGTCATGCCTGATGATCCAACACTCATACGATCTACAATAGATTCTTCAGCATTTTGAGTATAATATGTGAAATCCCAAGCAAAGTTTGCAACCTCAGTCTCAAAACCAATCTCAAACTCAGATATTCTTTCAGGTTTAATTTCTGGGTTTCCAATATCAGTAAGACGGGCACCAACTCCATATTGTGAATTAACAGCGCTCCATAAAGTTGGAATAGCATCGGTTCTTCCTGGTAATATTCCAGTCTCACCGTAGGCTGCCCTTACTTTTAAAAATGAAATAGGGGCAGGAATAATACCAAGCCTATCCAGTCTAGCAGCTGCACTAAACCTAGGATAAGTAATATCAGTTTCTCCACCTCCAAGTACGCTAGCATAATCCTTCCGGAGCATAAATGAACCAAAAAAGGTTTCATTCAGTGATACACTATGCTCAGTAAATAATCCCGCAGAACGAAAATGGCTCATGAAATCATAAGTTTCTCCATCCACAGCACCGGCGCTTATAGTTGTTATTTGATCTGTTACAAACTGGCTACGTTGGGCACCAAAACCTCTACTTCTTTCATCAAAAGATTGAGACCCAACAACAGAAGAGGCAGATACGCCACCCAAGCTGTAGTCATATTTAACATCCCAATTCATCGTTGAGACCTGACTGTTTCTTTGACTCAATATCTTTTCTCCCTCATCAGCCTCACCTGTTAAATCTTCATTTGTGACCTGTGCAGTATAAATATTTCTATTGTCTCTATCATTTAAGCCATAGGTTAATCGCGCACTCAATCCAGCCAAAGGACCAGATGCAAATGGCGTAAGCTCTGAGGTAACCGAACCAACAAAACTATTTATATAACTAAACTCGGTTTGATAATCAAAATATCTTTCGTTGGTAGGATCCATCATTACCCATGGATTTGCAGCATACGTAACAATTCCAAACACACCATCAGCACGATACCTTCCTGGTAGCTGCATTTCAGCGGTATTATACGCTGTACTTGCCATAATGCTTATCTTGTCATTTGGTCTAAAATCCAAGTTTGCCCTCATATTTTGTTGGTCTATCCAATTATTGGGAGTGTGCATCTCTTCATAGGGCCTGTCTAATGAAAAGTAAAGGTTTGTGGTCTCAGTCCCACCAGAAACGCTTACAGAGTGCTTAGATATCTGTCCAGGTTGAAAATAATCATTTACCCATTTATAGGATCTAAATTCTTGCTCACCATATTCTCTGTCTTGGTCGTTGTATCCAAAGGTACCTTTGTAATTCATTCTCCAATTATTACCGCTTGAAGCGCCTTTCCCTCGCTTAGTTGTAATAACAACTACACCATTTGATCCACCAGTTCCATAAGATGAGGCTCCTGCCGGACCCTTTATAACCTCTATATTCTCAATATCTTCAGGATTCAAACTCGCAAGCGCTGTTATACCAATATCAGGAGCGTCACTCGCTATCCCACCTCGCCAATTTGAATTCTCAATCTTAACCCCATCAATAAAAAACACAGGCTGGCCATCACCATTTAAACCACCTCCAGATCTCATTTGCATTCTAAACTGTGACCCTGCATTGCCAGAGGCCTTGGTAAGGGAGACACCAGCGACTCTACCTGCTAGAATATTATCTACGCTTGAATAATTATTTTTCTCAGTTAATTCTGCAGCAGATATTCTTTGTACAGCAATCTCAGATGTCGCTTTAGTTGTTCTGGAAGCTGCACCAGTAACAACAACCTCTTCACTACGAAGTGGATCAACATCTAGTGTGAAATCAGCATTTGAATCACCACCAGAAATACTTACATCTGACGAAGATGACTTGTAACCTATATATCCAGCAGTTACAGTATAGCTCCCATCAGGAACCTTTGATATAACATAATTACCATCTGCATCTGCTGCGGTACCATAGTTAGTCCCCTCAACGAAAACATTGGCGCCAGGTAGAGGATTGTTGGTCAATCCATCTATTACAGTACCAGATATTTTACTCTGAGCGAATAGATTATTTACTGAAAAAAGAAAGAAAAAACAAATACTAAAAGACTTGACTTTCATTTTCATAATATTTCTCCTTAGTTACCTTTTCTATAGACATGAAACAAACTCAATGCTTGCCCCTAATTAATAAGTTGTTGGGTAAGAGATAAATGAAGAAACCAAAGGAGATTGGCAATCTTGGGATAATATATACTCTTACCCAACTTGTTATGTTTTTTATATATATATTTATGATATATCACTGATATCTCAGGTAATTATAATTTTTTTTCAATTAATAAACAAGAACTAAATAACATGTATTAATAGTATCCTATTATCTAGGGTAGTCAAAATCACTAAATTTATACTCAAGATTATTAAAAATCCCCAATTCAACTTCATAAAGAGTATCTATACCATCTCTTTGTTCTGTTTTGTCACTTATTATAACTTGATTATTTTTATATTGTATAGAATATTCAGAAAAATTTCCTCTATAAACAACCGTGTCTAATCCTTCGGAACCTATCAAAAAGTCATTGCCCTCATTCCCCACCAGTTTATTGTTTCCATTGTTTCCGGTTATGCGGTTATCATATTTATTCCCAATAAGAGTAATATTATTATTCCCCGCTGCTTTTATATTTACTAAATATTTCGATTTTTGTGTGTAAACAAGATCATCATTATATAATAACGAAAACACACCAGTAAAATCTCTGGGTAATTCAGGTGTATAAGTAAGATAAGGATGAAAAAAGTTTTCTAAAATGGCGTACCCTGAGGGATCCTCATTCAATAAAGATTCACGATTGTTTGCAAAATATCGCCCAAAATGAGATTTACCAATATATTGTTCAAAGCTATCATTTTTTAATCGATCTTTTATCGGAACTCCCTCATATAATGTCGGCATTGTTTTCCATAAATCATAATAATTATCAATTAGGACACCAACATATTCATTGGGGTGCTCTTGTGGCTCATCTTCTGGCCAAGCCCTCCAGCCTATTTTTTGTGCTTTATCATTAGCAAGCCTCATTTCTTTAATCATCTTTGGTAATCTCGGCTTGATGCCATAATCATGCACTAAGTGCCAAATCTCTTCATAGGATGCATCTCTGGTAATATGATTCATATAATCATCACTACCAACTGCAGGACACTCATTCGAACGCAAATCCTGCATACTAAGATCAGTTGCTTCACCTAAGCCTTCTTGAAAAGCTTTTTCAAGATCTGGCTCTGTATTAAAAAACACCATTGTTGCTTTTTTGTCAGACATAGAGTTTGCGATATGCGACTTGTCTTCACCGTAAACCGAACCAGGGAAAGATTCTAAAATATGTTCTAGAACATTTCTCCCGTGTTTTATTTGATCATTTGTCCATCCATCTTGGGCCAAAATATGAATAGGCTTACCGTTTGGAGATAAGATTTTTGTATACTTAACAAAATATTTTTTAAAAACACCCGGTACATTATCGGGAAGCCGCACAATACCATCTTTAGATAATGAAATATCAATATCAGGCAATGTAACTTTTTTTTCACAACTATATAAAAAAAGAAAACAAAATTGCATAAAATATAATTTTTTCATAGTCTGCCCCTATTTCGTTTTTAAATAAAGCTCCCAAAAACTTTTTTGATTTTTTGAGAATGATATATCCACAATATTCCCATTTTTTATTACCATCTCCAACTTTCTAATGTTTGAGATGTGATCCAACGGATTATCTTTTAGAACAATTATATCTGCAATTTTACCATTTTCAATTGTTCCGACATTTGCCAAAACCCCATTCATTTCTGCAGAATTTTTTGTCGCTGCCACCAAGGCCTGCATTTCATCTAAACCAGAAAAAGCAAGCTGCTCAATTTCCAGTAAACCAATTTCGCCTAAGGGGTTCGAATCGCCGCCTGAAGTAATTTTAACACCCAGTTCATGAGCTCTCATTAATATTCTCCGCTGTCTAGTAGCAACTTTTGATGAGCGCTCATCTGCATATGCCACTAAAACCCGACCATCTACAATATCTTGATCTGAATATATTCCAAGATCAGTGATTTTTGCCTCTCGATCTTTGATGTATTCATCGCTTAGATTGCAAACAATAGTCGGATCGTAATATGTTCCCATTTTAACCATTAGTTTCAAAGTTTTTTCTGATAATCCATAACCATGTTCTATACAATCTACTCCTATCTTTACTGCTCGATATGCGCCTTCTTCAGCTGCATGCGCTACAACCTTTACTTTGTTTTGGTGTGCTATATTCACTGCTGTTTCTATTTGTTCTTTTGTTAATTCATCCGCCATTATCTTTATCCATTTCACACCCATATTTACATGGTTCAAAACTGCTTCTCTCATTTCTTTTGCATCAGCAACAGGAATTGTAGCTGGCCAGGCATAATCATCAATCCCGTGTCCATCCTCTGCAGCCAGAGGATTTCCTGCAGCATATATTGTTGGCCCTACAAAAACTTCTTGTTCAAAAGCAGTTCCCCAATAAACATCTAAATAGTCTCTTGATCCTGTACTCCTTAATGATGTAAATCCACGTTTTAGTGCATCCATTGCGTTTCTCCCTGCACGTATTGATGCAGGAATAGAGCCTTCAGAACCAAGAATATTATTGATATCGGGTAGAAGGTCTGATAAGTGAGAATGATTATTCCATAAGCCAGGCAATACATAACTTCCATTCAAATCAATTATTTTTGACATAAAATCGTCTTCTGCACTATAGAAGCCTTTTTCTATTTCGATAATTTTATCACCATTAATTACTATATACATTCCTTTCTGAATTGATCCACCATTGCCATCAATAATATTAC
>CAZPIF010000069.1:0-7653 GCA_964586565.1 uncultured bacterium | reverse complement strand
TGAGGTAGGCTATTTTAATGATCTCTTAGACATTTCATATTCATGGGATGAGAATGGTATAGGTATTGCAGGCCTTATTCCTGGGATAATGGGTTTTGCATATTTAGAGAGCCCTGGCCTAGCCTATGATGGGGTTGACAATGATGATGATGGAATAATTGATGAAAAAAGAGACAACCAGGCTGAAAATTTTGTAGGGCCAACCGATGGTATTAATGATGTAAATAAATTTTTAGATTTCTACAAATTGACTTTAGCAGATTTAAAAGATCACTGGGATGCTGATGAAGATCAGGATTGGACTGATGGTGAAGATCTTAATGGAGATGGGATATATCAATCTAATGAAAATCCAGGTGATGATGTTGGTCTTGATGGGGTTGGCCCGATGGAAATAAATTATACTGGTCCAGATGAAGGTGAAGGTAATCATCGGCCCGATTTTATTGAGTCTGTAGGTTGTGAACCAAATTTTGCTGCTACAGATGTAACAGAGTCTGATATGATTGGGTTAACTTCCTTTCAACTTTTTCCTATATTTGACCAGCACCCTGCACCAGCAGGTACGCCTTGGTTTAGAAATGATGATGTAATGTGGGACCTTGTATCCTCAGATTCCTTAACTGAATATTATGGTACAATAGCAAATTTAGTTGAGTTGTTTGCTTCAGGGCCATTTCCGCTTTTTCAGGGGAAGACAGAGAGAATTTCAATGGCAGAAATTCACTCTTATGATCCTCTTGAGGGTCTCAACTCGTCTAGTCATATAGCTCCTGCTTTATTTCAATTAAAATCAATAGTCCAAATAATTTATGAAAAAGACTATCGATTTGCACAGCCGCCTGAGACACCTACCCTAACAGCGTCACCTGGTGATGGTTTTGTTATGCTCACTTGGGATGATGATGCTGATAAACTTACTAGAGATCCATTCCTTGGTAATATTAATGATTTTGAGGGATATAAATTGTTTAGATCAACTGATAAATATTTTTCAGATTCAGAGGTAATTACTGATGGACATGGTACTCCTATGTTTTTAAAACCTATTTACCAATGTGATTTGGTGAATGATTATGTTGGTTTTACTGACTTTGGATTAGTGAATGGTACCGCATATAATCTTGGTGATAACACCGGTATAAAACATTATTTTAAAGATGAAAATGTAGATAATGGACGAACCTATTATTATGCTATTGTAGCATATGATTATGGAGCACCAGATATAGGTCCAGGAATATCACCCTCAGAAAATACCACTGTAATTGATGTTGATGAGTATGATAATATTAGAGGGATTGGTAAAAATGTTGCCATTGTCACACCGCAAGCTGATCCTGCAGGGTATGTTAATCCAGATATATTATTGGATTCATTGAATAGTATTATGGTAGGTACAGGTTCAATCCAAATTGATATTGCAGTTAAAGAGCAACTGAAAGAAGGGAATGATTATTACGTTACTTTTGATTTTGATACTGTTTTTAATGATTTTGATAGACCATCTCACTTCATTAATCCAGGTTTTAAAGTTTTTAATAAAACCACCAATCAAATGATTTACAATGAGAGTCCTACTTATGAGTTAACAGGACAGCCAAATTTCAGTGCATCGAATCTAGTCTATAATCAAGAAGGAGACTACTGGAGTATGAGCAATGAGTTAGTCTCAGATGTTTTTGATGGTCTTCAATTAAGTATTGAACAAAAACATACGATTCCAACACTTAGAACATCAGAAACAGGTTGGATAGGTGAATCCTTAGGCCTAATGAATCTGACTATAACGCAGAGAGAGTCGAAGCTTACTCCCTGGGATTGTGAAATTGTATTCACATCTGAAAATAGTTATCAATCTAAAGTGGAAAGTGCATTTGGAATCTACGATGAAGTTGATGCTCGTTTATGGTTTCCAAATAGGATTATTTTAAATCAGTCTTTTAGTTTTTATGTTGTAAATAAGACCATACTAGATGAGAACGGTAACTATACACTAATGGATATGGTAGTTCAGGATTATAAAGCTCCATTTGATACACTTGCAGCATATGATGGAGAATATAATATTAGTGATGACAGAATTCTTGTTGGCCAAATAGATTCTCTGAATAATTGGAAAGGGACCTCATTTATAATTGATTTTCTCAATATAGAAAGTAAAGATTATCCCCCGCCTGGCTCAAGATATTCAATCAGTTGGGACAGGAATTTTTGGGGCACTGATACATTTAGATTTTCTGTAGATAGTCTCAAAATGGTATCACAAAATAATTTCAAAAATGATCTAAATAAAATTCGGGTTGTTCCAAACCCATATGTCGGAACTAATGCAATGGAAGAGGCTGTTATTAATCCATTTCTTAACCAACCTAGGAGGATAATGTTTACTAATGTCCCTGAAAATTGTGTTATCACAATATTTACACCAAGTGGTGTAAAAGTTAAGACATTAAGAAAAAATAATAGTAGTGGAGGTATGGTCCAATGGGATCTGCTTAATGATGAAGGATTAGAGATTGCAGCAGGCATGTATCTTTACCATGTGCAGCCTAGCCTATCTGATAAAACCCTAAATCAATATGAACATGTAGGGAAATTTGCGGTAATTAAATGAAAAATATTATTTTTATAATCTTTTCACTTTTTTGCATTTGTAAAGCCCAGTATAGATTTGGTACAACAGCCGCAAATTTTTTAGAAATAGGTACTAGTAGCAGCGCTGTTGCAATGGGAGAAGCGTATGTGTCTTTGGCAGATGATGCTATTTCCGCCTATTGGAACCCAGCAGGTCTCGCAGGCATAAATGGCTTGGAATTAGGTGTATCAACTCAGGATTGGGTTGTTGGAATTAAGCACTCTACAATTGCAGCAGCGGTAAACATGGGGAATTATGGTACGATAAGCGCCTGGTTTACAGATTTTGATTATGGATCAATTGAGGTTACCAATGTAGGTAATCAAAATGGCACAGGTGAATACTATGGAGCTAATGAACTTGCGGCATCTCTTGCCTATGGTAAAAATTTGGTAGATTGGTTCTCATTTGGAACTTCATTGAAAATGATAAACTCTAATATTTGGCACTCATCGGCTAGGGCATTTGCATTAGATCTTGGAGTAATTGTCAAAACAATATTTTTTTCAAGAACAGAAGAGAGAGAAGATGGTATGAGGATAGGGATGAGCATATCAAATTATGGATCAAAAATCCGTTACGACGGGATCGATCTCATTAATCCAATAGATATTCTTGAAAATGAAAATGGAAACTACGATAATGTCATTGGGCAATTCAGAACGGAGTCTTGGGAGTTACCACTAATTTTTAGGCTTGGTATATCACTAAAACCGATAGTAACTAATTTTCATTCTCTTGCAGTTTCAGTCGATGTTTTACATCCAAATAATAATAGTGAATCTATAAATATAGGCTCAGAATATGCCCTTAAAGGGATTGGGGGGAATATATTTTATCTTAGGGGTGGTATAAAAGGAGTTGGAATGGCTAATGCAAATGAAGAAGAATTGGTTGGTAATATAAAACTACCATTTAGTTCAATGAATTTTGGGCTTGGCTATGAAAAGTATATTGCTAATAATAAGAGTATTGGTATAGACTACTCATATCAAACAATAGGTCTACTAGGTGAGGTTTCACTTATTACCATACGATTTAAACTTTTCTAATATTAGTTTATGAAAAAGAGTTCGAACTCTTTTATTGTGTTTACTTTTGTTCTATTTATTAGTTGTGAACAGCAGCAAACAAAGGCAAACAATCAAACAACACACACACTCGCTCTTATTGGAGATAAAATAATCACGGTTAATGATTTTATAAAGAGGTGCGAATATGTACCCAGGCCTGTTTATTGCAAGGGTAATAGCTACATTCATAAGAAAATTGCCCTGAACTCATTAATTGCTGAAAAACTATTATCTCTAGAATTTGATAAGAAAAATTTTTCTATTACAAAGAATCAAAGTTTAATTATTCAAGGGCATAAGGAACAGGCGATGAGACATCTTATGCTAAAAAAGTTTGGCTATGAAAAAGTAAAAATTGATAATGATGAAATTGATTATTTAACCAAGCTAAGTAAAAGAAAATATGATATAAGTTATATTACGATCGACAAGAAGTATGAGGATTCAATAGATGGTCTACCAAATAATATAAGCTTACTAGGATTAACTAAAGAACTGAATATTTCAAATAATATAATTAAACGATTTATTTCAAAAGATGATGACATGATTTCAATGGTACAACAAATTTTGTTTGCTGATAACCCTGATAAAGACAAAGTCTATGGTCCTTTTAAAGTTGATAAGAATAAGATGTTAATATTCTCAATTGGTGGATGGACAATCAATCCGGATATAACTATCAAACAAAAGCAAGATTCATGGCAAAAGATTGAAAATCAGTATATAGAAAAAAAAGCTAAAGAATTATATGGTAGATACGTTAGTCAAATAATGAAAGGAAAAACTATAAATTACGATTTAAATAAATTTGACGAATTTTCTGATAGGCTAGCTAGAATCTATCTAATTGAAAAAGAAAAGAAAGAAGCTGCTATAGAAAACAAGATTTGGGAGATAGAAGAAAAAAATAAAGTTGTATCATTTAATGAAGTTAAACAGATTGAAAATGATTTTCTTCTTACGCATGATGGTAAAGACTATACGGTGTTAGAACTTTTGCAGTTAATTAAAAAACATCCTCTGGTTTTTAGAAGAAAAAATACAAACCCAGAATTATTCAAAAATGAATTGAAGTATGCTATTGCTGATCTTTTACGAGATATGCATATTACAATTAGGGCTTATGATCTTGGACTTGAAAAAAATATTAATATAATTCATTCAAAGGAAAAATGGGAAGATCATATCAAGTCAACAGTCATGAGAAACAAGTTTATTTCTATTTTAGATACTAATAATTCAGAGATGGGAATTTTAAATCAAAATATTGATTCGCTGCAGAGTTATTATAGTCATATCATTAAAATTGATACAGATAAGTTTGAAAAAATAGATCTGACAAGGATAGATATGAATGTCATGTACTCAAATCAGCCATATTCAAAATTAGAGCCAGATTTCCCAGTATTAACAAATGATCATGTTCTAGATTATGGAGAAAAAATAATATTTAATGATTAAGCTAATTTATTTATTATTTATTAGTCTTTTTATTTCATGTAAGCAATCAAAAATACATTCTGATGATCAATTAACCATATATGGTTGCACCAATTCTGAGGCAGATAATTATAATTTTGATGCTAATATAGATGATGGCAGTTGCATGTTTTCAGGATGTATGGATCCTGAATCAGTAAATTATGATAGTAATGCAAATATTGAAGATGGTAATTGCATTGATATTGATAAAATACCTGCGGGGTATACATACTATTGGAATGATGAATTTAATAAAGATTCGCTAAATAGTAGATATTGGAATATCGAAATAAGGTGGCCTGGATTTGTAAATAATGAGATACAGTCATATACAGATAGCGATGCAAATATTTTTCTTCAAAATGGAAACTTATATATCAGAGCATTAAAAGATAATCCATTTGATCCAAATCAACCGGCTTATACATCTGGAAGAATCAATACGAAAGAAAAGGTAGAGCTCCAGTACGGATTTTGGGAGATTAGGGCAAAGCTACCTAGAGGGGTAGGTACATGGCCAGCTATCTGGATGCTGAATTCATATATAGATTCGTTGGGATGGCCAAATTGTGGAGAAATTGATATAATGGAACATGTCGGTTATGATCCAAATCATGTTTTTTTTAGTATGCATAATGCTAATCTTTATGGAGATATACATGGGACAAACCAGCAAGGAATCTATGAGTTAGAAGGTATAGAGAATGATTTTCATACTTATTCAGTGGAATGGGATTCGAGCTTTGTTAGAGCATACTTCGATGGGAATTTATTTTTTAATTATCCTAAACCTGAAATACATGATATAAATAGTTGGCCTTATGATAATCCTTTTTTTCTAATTATAAATCTAGCAATTGGTGGTGAGTGGGGAGGCCAACAAGGTATTGATAATTCAATTTTTCCAGCTACTTTCACTATTGATTATGTTCGTATTTTCAAAAAAACAGATTTATGATATTTAAATTTATTCTTTTAAATGCGGTGTTAATGATTTCTTTAGCCAGCGCGGAAAAACCTTACAGGGGTGCAGAATATAGAACTATCAACACATACCAATACGGTAGGTTTGAGGTACGTATGAAGTCAGCGATGGGTTCAGGTGTGGTGTCATCATTTTTCACAATCAGAGATTTTTGGGCGGATGGTTTGAGTAATACAGTTAATTGGATGGAAATAGATTTTGAAGCAATTGGGAAGTACACTGACAAATTTCAGACCAATATTATCTCAGCTTATGAAAATCACCATGAAGAATTACATACTCTGCTATATAATCCACATGTTGGATTTCATGTATATGCTTTTGAATGGACACCTGATTATATAGATTTCTATATTGACGGCCAACTAATTAGACATGATGAAAATAATTATATAGGATCATTTAATGTCGGTCAAAAAATAATGATGAATATTTGGCAACCAATATGGGAGGATTGGGTTGGAGTATTCGAAGAATCTATTTTACCTATTTATGCGTTCTATGACTGGGTAAAATTCTATTCATACACACCCGGCTCTGGTAGCTATGGTGCCAATAATAATTTTTCTTTTGAATGGATGGATGAGTTTAACGCTTTTGACCAAAGCCGCTGGCAGAAAGCAACTCACACTTGGTCTGCTAATAATGCCCAATTTGTACAAGAAAATGCAGTACTACAAGATGGATATCTAATTTTATGTCTAACTGACAATACATCTAGTGGATATTCGGGAAACCCTCTTTCAATTTATAACAATATCAATACCAAGAATATTGATTATATCATGGTTTATCCAAATCCATTTAATAATTCTTTTTCTATACAATTGCCGTATGGCTATGATGAAAAATTAAGATCTGTCCATTTGTACGATTTAAATGGCAAAACTGTTCTTTCTACAACCCAGTTTAAAGTGTATAATGGAAAAATAAACTTTTCACTAAAAGACATAAACTTATCGAGTGGTTTATATTATGGTTTTTTGAAAACTAATGAAAAAAGATTCAGTTTTAAATTAACATATATACGTTAACTATTTTAAATAAGTTATTTTTTTTACTGATTCTGCATTAGATGTTTTAACTTTAACAATATACACTCCAGATGGGATTACCTTTCCATACATTGATTCTAAGCCCCAAGTAAAAGAGTTAGTGCCTTTCTGAGAAATTTTTTCTGTTTTAAATATTAACTTACCAGAAATATTGTAAATGTTGATTTCAGTTTTAAGTGCAAAATCACTTCCCCAGTATATTGATAAAGTTGAGTTTACTGGATTTGGGTAGCAATTTAGATTTAGGCTCATCGGTATTGATGCTACATTTAAATCTTCAAAAATAATATTCTTCAAATTAAATCCACCATCAGTGGCGATTATTTTAATTTCAGACTTTTCTGATAAAGTAACATTCCCAATTTCTACTACTCTCCATCCATTATCCCATCCATTTGTATTTGGAAGATTAATAGG
>CAZPIF010000068.1:0-7694 GCA_964586565.1 uncultured bacterium | reverse complement strand
TATAAGACAGAGGTTGGAGCCGCAGTCTATGATAGATGGTATAATCCTGTTGAAGACACAACCTATGTCTATTGGACGATAAGCCCTGAAGATACTAATACAGTACTGGATGCATTTGTTGAGGGTGTGAGTTTTACAAATAATATTGGTGAAGTAAGTAGTGAAGCCACTCAGGGAGTCGCAAGGTCACACATTGTGTATTCCACTGATGCGATAGGTAAAATAAGTGCAGTTCGGGCTTTAACCTTTGGAGCTAATGGTGATTCAGTTACAACTTTGATAAATGAGGGTGACGGCCTTGCACCGTTATACTTCATGCCTGGTACTGTAACCTTGTTCACATCTGCAGGCTATCATGATTTTACTCAAAATGGCAATCCTGCTTTAATAACGCTGAGTACTTTGGTGATTGATGCGTATGGAAATCCTGTTGTGGATGTTCCGGTTGCCTTTGGCGGTATTGGTGTCTCAAACTTTTATGAGGTTCAGTATGAGGTTGCAGAACTTTATACGGATAATAATGGGAATGGTGCATATGACCCTGGTGAACCCTTTGTAGATGCCGATGGTAATACAATCTGGACAGGATGGAGAGACGAGGGTGTGGATGGAGCCGGTGTCGGTGATGGATGTTTTACATGGAGAGACTATGGTTTGGATGATGATCCAGCGACCGCTGATCTAGGCAATTATAATCAAAACCATGACTCTTTTGATATCAATGGTGATGATAAGCCTGACACATCGGAAGTATCTGAGTTTTTTAATGATTGGGGTCTAGATAATATTCCAAATACATTAGACGAGGGAGAGGGTAATGGCAAATGGGATGGTTATTCTATGATCAATTGCGAACCAGTTGTTAGAACTGACAAAGATGGATACGCAAGAATTATTGCTGAATTTGATCAGGGTCTAAATGTGCTATTAGGTGAAAGTCAAGCCACAGGATTATGTAACTGGGAGACCTTTACAGCAGAGGTTAGTTCAACATTACTGATTCCCCAAGTAACTTCTAGTGATCCGGTCCAGATTACTCTTGCAAGGACTCCAGATGTTTGTGACTAATGCATTAAAAAAATCTAGAGGGATTTTATGAGCGAAAATTTTAATCCACAATTCTCAAAGCTTGGTGAGATTCTTATTCATAACGGGAAAGCAACTGAGAGTGGAGTTAATGAGGCTCTGGTTCAGCAGAAAACCACCAATGAAAAAATTGGTATGACTCTTATTGAGATGGGTTTTATTGAAGAGGATGACTTTACAACTGCGTACAGTCAGCAATTAGGCTACAGAAAAGCAGATAATTTTATTCTTCTTGAGGCTGATTCTTCAGTTGCCGCCTTGATACCAGAAGATTTTGCAAGAGAAAATAGGGTTCTGGGTATCAGTAAAAACGAGACCACTGTTGTTGTTGCTATGGAAGATCCTGAGGATGTTGTTTCCATTGACTCAATAAAGAGATTAACAAATCTCAATCCAGATATTCTTGTGTCTGGTCCAGATTTGTTGGAAAAGGCTTTGGATAAAGTGTATGGTGAGATCCAAAAGACTGCAGAGGTTGCAGAGACCATTGACAGTATTACTGTGATCTCTGGGGATGAAGGCTCTCAGGAAGAGGTTGATCTTTCACCCGAAAAAGCTTCAGATGAAGATGCTCCAATAGTAAAGCTTGTTAATCTTATTTTTCAGGAATCTATAAAAGAAAGAGCAACTGATATTCATATCGAGCCAATGGAGGCGCAAGTCTACATTAGGATTAGGATTGATGGTGTGCTCCAAACTATAATGACTCCTCCAACAACATCGCTCAGTGGGCTGGTTACGAGGATAAAGATCTTATCAAATCTAAACATCGCAGAGAAACGCTTGCCACAGGATGGTAGATTCTCAATCAAATCGCCTGGGAAGGATATTGATATCCGTGTTTCAATATTGCCCACTGTTTATGGTGAAAAGGTTGTAATGCGTCTCTTAGATAAGACTGGATTTGATTTTAATCTCACATCACTTGGGTTCCCAAAGCAGAACCTTAATACATTTAAAAAAGTTATAAACCAGCCGTATGGTATGGTTGTTGTTTCAGGTCCTACTGGATCTGGTAAGTCAACTTCTCTGTATGCAGCACTCAAAGAAATCAAGAGTGAAAGAACCAATATAACAACCGTTGAAGATCCAGTTGAATATCAGCTTGATGGGGTTAACCAGGTACAGGTATTTGAGGATATTGGTCTGACCTTTGGCTCAACATTGCGGTCAATACTGAGGCAAGATCCTGATGTGCTTCTAATTGGTGAGATTAGAGATGGTGAAACCGCAGACATTGCTGTAAAATTTTCTTTGACAGGTCATCTTGTGTTTTCTACCGTACACGCTAATGATGCTTCTGGAACGATAACAAGGCTCTTGGACATAGGAATAGCTCCTTTTTTGGTTGGGTCGTGCTTAAACCTTGTGATGGCCCAGCGACTAGTGCGAAGAATATGTACGAACTGTAAAGAGGAATATACTCCTTCAGCAGAGGAACTTACATTGATTGGTCTTGATTCGTCTAAGTTGGAAGGCCCTATTTATACCGGTAAGGGATGTGCTGAGTGTAGAAATACTGGTTACAAAGGAAGGCTGGCTATATTTGAAATGATTCCTATGGCCAAAAATTTAAGAAAACTCGTTTTCGATAATGCAAATGAGGATGAGATTAGGCAGGCTGCATTAGATAATGGCCTAGTAACTCTCAGAGAGGCAGGTCTGTCAAGAATATTGGATGGTACAACATCTATTGAAGAGGTCTTAAGGTCAACAGTCGAAGATCTGTAATGGCAATATTTAATTATCTAACAAAAGATTCAGAGGGAAAGAGAAAAGAGGGAGAGATTCGAGCCGACTCTCTTGATAGTGCCGTTCAGAAATTATCTTCCAATGGTCAGATGGTTATAAGTTTAAAAGAAATTGACGACACATTCGATTTTTTAGGTCCTTTTTTAGATGAGATACAGCTCTCAATTGAAAAAGCTAAAAATAGAATCCCTCTTTCAAATATCGTATTTTTTACTAGGCAATTAGCAACTATGTTTTCTGCTGGACTCACGCTTGAAAGAGCGATTCAGAGTCTTGGAGCGGAGGAAAAACACAGGAAGTTTAAGCGAATACTTACTACAGTAAGTGATAACATACGTAAAGGTTTAAATCTATCAGAGTCTCTATCAAGACACCCTGGAGTATTCAATAATCTATTTGTTGCCATGGTTAAGGCCGGTGAAGTAAGCGGAAACTTAAATGAAATATTAGAGCAATTGTCTTCGTATCTTGAGAATCTAGATGATACCAGAAGAAAGGTAAAGTCAGCAATGAATTATCCAATTTTTATGATTTTATTTTTAATAGGCATGCTCATGGTTATGCTTTTGGTGATTATACCTAAATTTTCTCAGGTTTACTCCCAGCTAGGTGCGGGTCTTCCTGCTGCAACAAGACAAATGATTGATTTTAGTAATTGGTTTGGAAGTAATGTAGGATTCCTTTTCTTTGTTTTATCAACTGTTTTTATTATCCTTTGGCTTATATCAAAAACTCAGCGAGGGGGCTATACCCTAGACTCAATAAAGTTGAAGATACCAGTCTTTGGTTCTCTTGCAGAACAGTCCATATTAAATAAATTTTGTAAGACTTTTGGTATATTGATAGGTGCTGGCGTTCCTGTTCTAGAGACAACAGCTCTTTTGAGAAAAGTTGTAGATAATAAGGTTTATGAAAGGGCAATTGACGATGCGTCAGATTTAATTAGAGATGGATATAATATATCCACAGCGCTCAGAAGAACAGAAGTATTCCCATCTATTTTACTACAGCTAGCATCTACAGGAGAGGATACTGGTGAACTCGATGATCTTCTGGATAGGGCTGCAGATTATTACCAGAAGCAGGTTGATGCTCTGGTCGAGAGGATGACAACGCTTATTGAGCCACTGCTGATTCTATTGGTGGGTGCAGTGATAGCTCTTATGGTTGTGCTTACATATCTTCCTGTTTTTCATCTGGGATCTGCATTGCAATCAGGATTGTAATATGAAAATCATTTCATTAATAGGTATTGGAGTAGTCATAGGGTTTTTGATAAGGCAACTAGTTAATTGGTTATCTATTGAAGAGTATAGAATTCAAAGAGGCAATCTATTGCTCGAAGCAATAAATATTATTTCAGTTGTTTGGTCATTCCAAAATCTCCCACTTCATGAGGCATTCATTTTCTCATTGATAGTAGCAGTGCTCACAGGAATTTCAATTATTGACTACAATACTTTTGAGATTCCAATTTTATTTATTGCCATGGGAATAATTTTTGCCATATTTGGTGTGGTCTTTGATGTGATAACATTATACGCTGCTCTCTGGGGTATTTTTGTAGGTGCGGTATTGCCAATGATTATAGTAGGAATGCTTTGGCTTATTACAAAAAGACAGGGAATGGGGTATGGAGACATCCAATTGGGAATTGTGCTAGGAGCATGGCTAGGTCCTATGAGAATGGCACTAACATTATTTGTTGCGTCATTAATGAGTTTATTGGCGTGGATACTCGTTTCTTTATTGAGAGGCTTTGACAGAGATAGAGCAATACCTTTTGGACCGTTTTTATCATTTGCAGGAACGGGCATATATATTGGTAGTTTTTACTACCCTGAATTCTTTTATTTATTGATATTACGTTAGAGGAACATATGACAATATTTCGCAACTCGATATGGATTTTGTTGGTAATAAGCATTGGTCTTGCAGCACAAGGTGGTGCAGATAAGACCCATAGTGGCTTTTCGCTTAAACCATCTGAAAATAAAATAAACTTTACAATTCCAAGATATGAATTAAAAGAGGCCACTCATGAAGGGGTGGAGTATTTTAAACCGGAAATAGAAGAATCTGGCTCAAAAGCTGAAGCGGGACAGCCAGATTTACCTACTGTGTCGACTTACTACATGGTTGAGCCAGGTAAAACTTTTAAAGTCCAATATTCTATTGAGGATTATGAGACTATAGAAGATATTGAAATATTACCATTTAATAGCTGGGATAATAATCAGGATAATAATATTGAAAAAGGACAAGCATACAATAACAATGCAGCTTTTCCGCAAGAAATAGTCAGTGTATCAGATCCTATAGTATTTAGAGATATTACAATGGTTCAGGTATCTCTCACGCCATTCCAGTATAATCCAGTATCCAAATCTCTCAAAGTGATTAAAAATATTGATATGGAAATTATTGAGTCAGAAGATATAGAGACTCCTTTTGTACCTCAAAAAGTTTCACGCGCGTTCGAGGCTATGTATAAATCGTTGGTTGTAAACTATCCCTCTAGAGTAAGAAATGATGATGAATACCAGCGGCCAGCAATATTATATGTTTTACCAAATAATATTGGAAATCTTTTTGGTACGATTGAACAGCTAATGGACTGGAAAAAAAGAATAGGATATGATGTTCAGTATGTTTCTTCTTCTGCTATTGTGAATAATAGAAATAACCTAAAAAATTATATTGAAGATGCATATGAGAATTGGGATAACCCTCCCGTGCATGTAACAATAGTAGGTGACGCAAGTAGCGGGAATTATACTATACCAACTTGGTTTGAAAATTATAGCTGGTATAATGGTGAAGGTGATATGCCGTACACGACTCTTGAAGGAGGAGATGTTTATCCTGAAGTTTTCATAGGAAGATTATCATTCTCGACAAGTGCTCATTTAAGTACTATCGTAAGTAAGACACTTAACTACGAGTCAAACCCATATATGAATGATAATTGGTTTCAGAGAGCCTGCTTAGTTGGTGATCCGTCAACCTCAGGTATATCATGTATAATAACAAACGAGAATATTCATGAGATGCTGGAGCTTGCTAATTTTCATTCAGTGAATACTGTTTATAGTGGGTCATTTCCAAATCAAATGGTATCTGGAATGAATCAAGGTGTATCCTTTTTTAATTACAGAGGTTTTTATGGAGTAAGTGAATTTAATTCTGGGGATGTTAATAGCACTACAAATGGATTTATGCTACCTATTGCAACTGTCATTACCTGCGGAACTGGATCTTTTGCTTCAGAAGATGAATCAATTATGGAGGCATTTCACAGGGCAGGTACATCTTCTAATCCCAAAGGTGCTGTAGCCTGTATAGGTACTGCGACACTTGGTACGCATACAATGTTTAATAATATGGTGGATATGGGTTTTTATTATGCAACTCTTATCGAGGGTATGGAGACAGCAGGCGCTGCACTTATGTATGGTAAAATGATGCTTTATAAGAATTATCCATCAAATCCAAATAGCTATTGTGATATATTTACTCATTGGAATAATCTTATGGGTGAGTCCTCTCTGCAAATGTGGACATCAATGCCTGAAATAACTACTGTTGACCATCCCTTTGCGTTAGCAAAAGGGACAAACTATATAGATATTTCTGTTAATAAAAATACTGGCCCGGTTGAAGATGCATGGGTCACTATTCTTATGGAAGATGAAATTTTTGAAACGGGCTATACAAATTCTGAGGGTTTTATTCGGCTGCCAGTTAGATCTCAACAAACTGGTGAGGTACTTGTGACTGTTACAAAAAAGAATCATTATCCATACAAGAACTCTTTTAATATTTATACTCCTGATGTATCCCTAGGCTTTGATGCCCAACTACCTTATTCTCTTGATGATGATCAGTCAGGTAATTCTAGTGGAAACAGTGACATGATTGCTAATGGTGGAGAAACAATAGAAATTTTTGTTGCTGCTAAAAATTATGGATCCCAATTATCTTCAGGGGTTACTGGTGTAATAAGCTCAACCAGTGATTTCTTATCTATTATACCCTCAGGGAGTATAGTTTCATTTGGCGATATTGAACCAGGAGTTGCTATAACTTCAGATGAACCATTCATAATTACACTTGATGATGGGTTATCTGACCATACAGATTTAGAATTAATAGTAACATTTTCGGATGAACAGAGTAATAGCTTTGGATCTGTTTTAGATATTGATGTTTCTGGTAATTCTATAAGGGCATCTGATGTTGATGTTTTAGGAAATGCCAGTGATATATTATATCCAGGTCAGAGTTCATTTATAAAAATTCAGTTAGAGAACCTAGGATCAACAAGCGCATCTTCAATCAGTGGAACGATTACATCGGTTTCTCCTTTTTTAGATATTATTGATAATTCTGGTACCTGGTCATCTGTTGCTCCTGGTAGTGAATCTTTTAATAATAATGATTACTTTGAGATTAGAACAATAGATGAAACTATCCCAGGTACTGTTGCTCATTTAATACTAAATATTGAAACAGATCAGGGCTATAGAGCAAATTCAATTTTAGATGTTCAAATTGGTGAGCCAACAGTAAATGACCCTGTTGGTCCTGATTCATATGGATATTATATATATGATAATATGGATATTAATTATCTGATAGCTCCAACGTATGATTGGGTGGAAATTGATTCTAGACTAGGTGGACCTGGAACACATCTAAATTCTCTTTCCGATAATGGAGATAATCAGGACGATGTAGAGCATGTCAACCTTCCATTTAGTTTTCAATTCTATGGAATTGAATATACCCAAATTAGTATTTCTTCAAATGGATGGATAGCTATGGGTAAAACAGAACTGGAATCATTTAGGAAT
>CAZPIF010000067.1:0-7717 GCA_964586565.1 uncultured bacterium | reverse complement strand
ATAGATCCAAATACATTATCCGCAATGTATAGTCTATTAAGCGCATCAAAATCTATACTTACAGGAGAGCCTAAATATGATTCTAATGCCAAGACACCATCCATCGAATTAGCGACTGAGCTCTCTGTACCTGCTACTGGAATTACAGAACCGTCCATTGCTACCTGAAATACTCGCCTATGGTATATACTAGTAACAAATAAACCACCATCGCTTGTTAGAGCAATATCAGTCGGTTCAATAATTTTTCCGGGCTCAAGTAAGACCGAACGAATTCCTTTAGGATCGAATTGATGCACCGAACCATCACCTGTAAAAAGGACAACTAAATTGCCCTCAGGATCCATTCTAATACTAGTAGGAAAGCTGGGTTCGCTATTAATAACCATTCCAGTATCATCTACCGAAGCTTTGTAAATGGTGTTTAACTTTCCTTCATATATCTTATGCACCGAATGGTTATTTTTATCAGTAACATAAACCTCACCAAGGTATCCAGCACATATACCTGCTGGATAGACTAGATATTCACCATATATATTTTCAGATAAAATATCATTGGGAAGGAGCTCGAAACCCAGCTTCTTAACCTTTTGGTTATTACCTGAAACAATAATTAAAGAGCCATCATTATCAATAGCCAACGAACTTGGATAGCGAAGTGTACTATCTGCATATGGACTAAAACTAACCTTGCTCGCTTCCCAGAAACTGATAGGGTCATTCTCATAAATATCTTTTAATTCAAAATAATGCAACTCAAACTGCGAATAATCATTTATGCCCCAAGTCAGAACCTGGCCAGCTTGTTCCAAAAATGCATTTTCTGCTGCACAATCAAAATCATTACAGTCAAAATTGTATGAAAGTGTAGTGTCAACAACCTCAGTATAATAAAGTGTATCTATAGATGTAATGGTCTCATAACGCCGAAAGATGAATAATGTATCCGTAACACTAACAGAGTCATTGACTTCATTTATGCTGAAAACTGTATCAACTGGAGGGCTTTGATAAGTAGATAAGTCTTCATTTATCGATAAAGTATCCATATAAATCATTAGGACTGTATCAGGCTGTGTGCTTGAACGTTCATATAATTTATTAATTTCCATTAGTTTAGGAATTGTTCTATTTGGATTCAGTATATTTTTCAGTCCTCTGGCATTTAAAAAATCATATATGTATGAATTAATTATATCAACCTCCATAGGATTAAGGCGACTCCTATTGATAGGTTGGATGGTAAGGTGATCAGTATTTATAATTGTCTCAGTAAGTGGCTCCCTGTATTCTTCAGTTTCCTCATAAACACTGAAGCTTGATTCTTCTTCATTAAGAGAAAGATCAGAGAATTCAGATGCAAACTGATCATCAATAGACGTCTCAACAGTAATTAATAGTGAATCATGATCAAAAGATCCGCGTTGGTTTTGCACTCTGAGTATTACTTCATATTCTGACCCCGCTATGGCATCTGGAATATCTAATTCAATAAATTTATTTCTTGTAATAATCTTTTTTATACTACTACTCCCACCGGATTCCACTTCATTCAAATCTGCATCTGAATAGGGTATTACTGAATCTGATTCATCATAATTATAGTCATCTTGAAATAGTAGATTAGGCGAGAAATTCCATTCGTAGGTTAGGGTACCATTATTCGGTTTTGACCTTGAAGCATCTAAAATCACTGTTGTATTTGCTGGGCCTTGAATATCATTACCTAGTTTAGCTTCAACCTTGTTAGATTTTATTCTTTGGGCACCTGCTTCATCATATAACAACTCTTGAGAAAAAACAAAATTTCCCATCACTAGGGCAATACTTATGAAAAGATATATTTTCTTCATGCTTACATACCGATTTTAATTTACACTAAAAAAAAAGGATTCTTATGCTGAAGAATCCCTTAAAAGTACTAAAAATCTTAACCTAATAATATCATAGTATAATTTCTTTGATTCAATCATATGATATCATTAGAATTGTATTAAACTAAATTGATATTAAAAATTTGCCCTATAGTTTATCCCAAACCAGAACTTAGCATCAGGCATCCAATTACCTTTTAGTGAGCTATTTTTTGAAAGGCTTGATATGGATATACCAATGTCATCTGTTACATTAATATTTAGACCAGTAATCATATTAAGACTTGAAATATATTGTAAGGAAAGCTCATAAAATGGGACCCTTGAAAGCTGAATGAAATCCATAAAAGATAACCGCTCAATAAATTTTGGCTTTTCACCTATTTGCCCAACTATATCAAACCGAATATAAAATGAACTTAAACGTGTGTAAGAATTTCCATCATTCAAATCAACGCCTTCATAGAAAGTTCTTTCATATAGATCTTGACCACTATCTATAGCAGCTTTCCTCTTATCCTTCAGTCTATGAGCAACTTTCATATAATGAAAACCTGGTGAGGCTGTAAATCTACCTAAAAATGATAATTTTACAGGGACCTGAACAGTTGTTGCAACTAAGGCATAACTGTCTAATATATTTACATTTTCAATTGACTCATCTAAGTCAGCTTGGGATAACCCCAGACTATCTAAGGAAGTTAGTTTTTCACCAGAGCTTGATGGATAAAAAGTGAACCCGATTAAACCATGCATGCTCGTCTTTGTCTCAAAAAGATTATCTATGTTACCTCTTGCGTAAAGGCCAAGATACTCAGAACTAACTACATCTATGCCATCATAGCTTCCACTACCAAAATCAAATGCGAATGGCACTCTAAAGCCAAACTCAGATCTATGGGTAGCCACTCCCATCTCACCAGATCCTGCAAGTAGTCCTGGAAGTCCAATAAGATGGTTTCCAATTTTCATATTAGATGAATATTGCAACAGATTTGACCTAAGTGAAAATGAAGAAAGAGACATCCTAAAATTATTCACATGCCATACTGAAAATTTTGATCCGTACCCAGCCATCAGTCTATCGCGCTCACTCTCATGAAAAACCATTTCAGACTCGCTTGTTAGATATTCATCTTTGGCCATTAATACTTTTTGAATATCCTGACTGAATATCCAATCTACTTTCTCACGATCAACTACAATGAAATCGAGTCCATTCCCATACCAAATCTCATGTATCTCATTTGAATTACCTTTTTGTTGAACAATAATAATTTGATCGGTGGGATTCATATCTTTAATAGGGGTACCGTAGCCATCATCTACAGCTGCGTCATCTTCTGAACTAACATATTTTAATTTGATATAGTTTGCAATCGCATCTTCCATCAATATATGATACGGTTGATGATCAACATTCCAGGCAACATATTTGCGTTTATCAAGTGCTACAACCTCAGTTTCTACAGCATCTTTCACCTCAATGGTAATATCTCCACTTACAAAAAGTTTATCGTTTTTACTATCATGAGCGGTGTAAGAAATCTTATATATATTATCTTTATCTTTATCTACCGGGTCTTCATAATCTGGATCACGTAAGAAAGCAATATCGCCAGATCTGGTTATTTTAAAATGCTGTTTGTCTTCACTTTTTGAAATTTTAAACTTCACGCTAGTTTGATTTTCATCAGGGTCTTCTACTTGAAGACGTGAAACGATTTTACCTGCATTTTCACTGTGGGTAAACGCGACTTTCTTTTCCCCAATCAGTACAGGACTTTCATTTACATTTTCAACATCAATATCAACAGCGCCTACATACTTTTCGCCTCCTAAATCCGTTACCTGTATAGATATTGAAAATGATTTTTCCTGTTCAAAATTAAATGGTCTTTTTGTGAGCAGGTTAGAGCCATCAAGACTAAAATCATCGCGATTTTCCTTAGCAAGTCCAAATTTAAATGAATCATCTACATCAGGGTCTTCTACTTTAATTCGACCGAGGGCAGTTCCTGCCGCAGCATTTTCTTTTATTTTTGTTTCACTAAGAGATATCCCTGTCGGTGCATCATTAACAGAATTAATATTGACCCTTACTTTTCCAGTACCCGTACCTGTGCCAATATCAACTTTATATTCAAATTGGTCAATACCGCTAACATCAAGGTTCGGCGTGTATAAAATCTTCTCTCCCTGCACTTGCGCGGTTCCTTTGGCAGGCTTGGTTAGGATTTCTAAAAGAAGATTATTCTTATTTTTTATATTATCATTTTTGAGAACATTAATAGTAATTGATTTATCTTCTTGGACTTGAACATTATCAGCATTTACCTTGAGCCCACTCTGTGCCTTAAGTATACCTATGAATGTAAAAAGACAAAAAATTGATTTTAAAAATATTAACATACTCTTACCTGATTTATTTTAGAAGTTAACAGATATATATGGTGATATCATTAGCGAACCACCTCCCTTGCCCTCATCGGGCCTTGCGCCTGGATACCACTCGTATTTGCTAGATGGATCATTCCTATTATCCTGAAACTCTATAAATGAATTATTTGGATAAAGGGTGCAATCTAGTCCAAGATTAACCATTCGATACACATTACTTTCTAGCCCAAAACTATATGCCTTGAATCCACTGCCAGAAGCATTAATCTGTACATAGGCCTTTGATCTTTTATCATCTGTTACACCTTCGACCTTCGCATAAACACCAATAGCATCTGAACCCGTCACTCTATCCGTTACAGAAACTTGATTATCTGCATTTACATTACCATGCAAGAACTGGGTAAAAGAAAGACCTGCTTTTAGACGCATAGAAGCATATGGCTCACTTACTTTTAATTCACGTCCTTTACCACTTCTAGCCCTTACTACTCCTGTAGCAGATCGTATCAATTGCTGGTCTTCAGCTGAAAATTTATCTAAGGATGCGGTTAATGTCTTTTCACCATCCCACCCTAACATTTTTACGAATTCTCTATCTTCTTCTGACAAATCCTTTATCTTTAAAACCATTGTAAAATTATCTTTATCTCGAACTAAAGTAATATTTTTCTTATTCAATGATTCTAGTGATGCTTTTACAGCACTACCTGAAACAGTTACCCATTCTCTACCTTTCTTAGCTTTCTTATGGGCTTTTTCATTTTTTTCTACTAGGATTGTCACATTATTTTTTTCGTCCATACCAATAAAAAGACCATTGTATTTTGAATCGTCTACCAACCAGGTCTTGTTTTTAGCAATCAATTTCTCAGCTTTTGCTTTAACTTTTTTCTGGTCCTTAATCTTCGTTCCATAGTTAGAGTCTACTTTCCTGTTAATTTGAAAAGTATTGCTCCAGTAAAGTAAGCCACTACTTGATGGTAGTATCATATGTTTTCTACTGAACATGTCTGCGAAGCTATATTCTTGGCCATCAACATCCATGTAATTTACCTGCCCTCCAAGTTTGTGAGTGTCAAACTTGAACCCAAAACCAAGATTGCCTTCAAGAGGATGTCCAATTCCTTGCGAGACAGACATGGTATTACCTGGCAAAATTATATAAGAGCTAACAATATCGTTTGACAACCCTAATATCAAATTTTCAGATAATTGCCTTGATAATCCTAAATCAGTAAATCCTTGCTCCAATCTAAATGCAAGACTACCACTTTTCTGCCTAATGAAAAACTTCATGGCTGTACTAGCACTTATCTGAGCATTGGACCACCAAAATGCATCCCGCGCGTCCTTGAAACTGCGTTCTTTAAACACATTATCAACCGTACTGAATTGCTCAAGCTCAGAAAGATCTCTGCGGCTTACATCTTTCCATTTGTATTCTCTAGACATTATTGTGCTTAACTGATCCGGATTCATTTTTTCTACCTCGGTCATATCGAATGAGATATACTGACCCATCTGGTAATCTTTTGCTTTTAATTTCTTTAAATTAACTTCATCATCATCAATATCCATATGCACAATAATTGAGAAAGAAGCCTGTATACTATTTTCTTCAAACTTATCTTCCTCAATCAGCCTGTTTATATATGCTTCTATAAATTCACTATTAATT
Organism: uncultured bacterium; assembly: GCA_964586565.1. GTDB lineage: Bacteria > Fidelibacterota > Marinisomatia > Marinisomatales > UBA1611 > NZWG01. The sequence continues at coordinate 1,759 of CAZPIF010000067.1, read as the reverse complement.
ATAGGGTCTGCGATCTCCCAAAAAAGAGATTCTTGAGCATATATAGAAGTTAGAAAAGAAAAACTTGCAGCAATTTTGTAAAGAGTTTTAATCATAATATTCAAACTGATTGTCGGAAACAGTTTCCTTTTTGTATTTATCAACTACTTTTATTCGAATCTCAGTAGTCTCACCAAATTGAGGCTCATCAACTTCAAAGCTATATTTTACTACTCTGCGATTCCCTACGCGCTTTTCTGGTTGCTCAAGGTCAAGCTTACCATAAATTCCTGATAGAGGAACTACGGCTTTCTTTCCGTTTTTATTTCCATATGTGGTAACGGTCAACAACATATTGTTTGTCCCTTTACCCAATCTTTTAAACTCTAACTTGGGTGGCGGAACTTTTCTAACCTTTACTTCATGTGTTAAACCCTTAACCAGCGCACCATCAACAAGTGTTTCAAATTTGACTTTTCCCCTGCTTTTTGGTTTCAGCTTTGCTTCATATGAGTTGAAGGTTTTTGAGTTCACAGCAGAACCTGAAATTTTCACAGAGATCTTATCCCTATCAACGTCCTTCACTCTGCTGTCAAAAACATAGTTTTCACCAATGAAAATTTCTTTATCATCAGAGGGAGAACTGTATTGAGGATCAACAACGACTATTTTTGCAGACGTTATACTTGATTTTTTGTCCCTTTTACGAAATCCAACTATCTCAACTGTACCACTTCCAACACCCTTGCCCCTAACAAAAGCACGAGGCAGTCCAGAAACTAATTCTTTGACAAGATCTTTTCCACTAGCTAGCTCAATTGTAAAATCTGCATCTGAATTAACACCACCAACGCTAAATGGAATTTCCCAATTTAATCCTCGAAGGACGGTATATTTTTCTTTATCAAATAAAACAAAAAATTCAGATTGCTGACCATCCATATAGATTAGCGTAATGGGCGTATCAAAACTTCGGTCGATTTCAAAACTACCCTCCCGTGAAACCTCATTATCAATTATTTTGAGAAGTTTATCTGTTATGCTGTAATCACCAAACGCCGTGGACCACTTATTATATGTCACTGAATCGATCTCTGGTAGGAATCTAACTCCAAGGTCAACGCTGAATGGTTGATTGAGATAACTTTCTTCAACACCACTGAGCTTAACCTTTGCAACATATCGATTTTCGTCCGCTTCATCTTTATAGGGTTCAACAACAACAGAATCCAATTCCCAATCGTATTCTTCATCTACGCTTATCTCTTCACCTTCAACCTCTACTATTGAAGTAGTGAAGCTTGGATTGAATTCAATAGAACCTTTTTCATATTGCCCATCAACATCAAAAAAGAGTCTGTAGTATTCAGGGTCATCATAATTTGACTCAACATTACTTATCTCAACAAGGTCTTGGAGTTTGTCCTGTGCGACATTTTTCAATATGTCGTCCTGCCTAGACATGTAAACGGCTAGCTCACCCTCAATGGCAAATAGACTAAGAATTGCGCCTAAGTTTATTAAGAAATAGACTTCTACTTTTTTCATAATCTAAACCCTATTTCTTTATTGCTTTGGACAGAATCTCATTGACTTCTTTCCTTATTTCTTCTTGCACTTTGCCTTTAGCAAAATTAGATAACCCCTCTCCCATTTGAGCGACCTTAACAACGGCCTTGGTTAGTTCAGATATTTCCTTGCTATCCATATTGCTGATGCTTCCTTCAGATGTACTACCTCCTCCATCATCAGGACCGAGGTTGTATATACTTTGCGCATA
>CAZPIF010000066.1:0-7745 GCA_964586565.1 uncultured bacterium | reverse complement strand
GTGCAGCTGATGAACCTACTCCAGCTAAAATATCAGGCATATTCTCACCATCACTTTGTAAAACAGTAATCATAACCTGAACTTCGTTCTTATAGCCTTTAGGAAATAATGGCCTTAAGGGTCGATCGGTGACACGACTAGTGAGTACTTCATGCTCTGCAGGTCTAGCTTCTCTTTTAAAAAAACCTCCTGGAATTTTTCCACCAGCATAATGTTTTTCTCTATATTCCACTTGTAGTGGAAAAAAATCAATATCTTCTCTTGGCTCCTTAGCAGCATTAACAGTGGCAAGTACGGTGGTCTCACCGTAGGTAACCATTACCGAACCATTACTTTGACGGGCAACTCTGCCCGTTTCTAATCGCATCATTTTGCCTGCGATCACTTTTTCTTTCATTTCCATTTTATCTCTTCTTTCCTTTTATGAACCTTTCATCAACCTCTTATTGAAAGTTCTTTTATTAATTTTATATAAGAATCAGCATCTGTTCTCACCAAAAATTTGAGTAATTTTTTTCTTTTTGATACAAGATTAACCAACCCACGACGAGTATGGTGATCCTTTTTATGATTTTCTACATGATCGGTCAACTCTCTTATTCTATGCGTTAAGATAGCAACTTGCACTCCAGTTGAACCTGTATCATTAGAGTCTTTTCCAAATTTATCTATATATTTTTGTTTTTCTTCTTTGCTTATAGGCATTATAGTCTCCTACTCGTACTTGCTTTTTATTGCAAGGCACTTTTGTTTATCTCTTGTTAATTGCATTATTAAATCTTCTGGGGAGGGAAATCTCTTTTCGTCCCTAATTCTTTCTAAAAACTCTACTCTAATTTTTTTCCCGTAGAGGTCATCTAATCTATCATGAAAAAAGTGAATTTCCATAATAAGTTTTGATTCATTAAAGGTAGGTCTAAGTCCAAAATTACACATTCCAAAGCACTTGAGTCCAATAAACTTTCCAGCAACCAAATATACACCGGGTTTTGGCAAAAGTTGATTTCTACTGCAAGGTACTACATTGGCTGTTGGATATGTTATTTTTTTTCCACGACCTGCTCCCTTTACTACTTCACAACTAAAAGAGAATGATGAACCAAGTAATTCATTTGCTCTTTTTACATCTCCTTTATTTATTAAATCTCTTATAATAGTACTTGATGTAATTACGCCATTTTTTGAAACTGCTTTTATAATTTGCAGTTTAATTGAATTTTGGTCACAATATTTTTTAAGGAATTTAGCGTTACCTTGCCTGTTTTTCCCAAAATGATGATCGTATCCAATAACAATAGTATGAGGATTAAAAAGTCGAATAATTTGATTCAAAAAGTCAATTGCAGTCAAATTTGAAAACCTTTTATTGAAATCAATTATACACAAGTAATCAATGCCTAAGGTATCTAACATTTCTATTTTATCATCTTTACTTTGAATAAGTGAAATTTTATTTGAATTGTCATTAAGAATATATTTGGGGTGTGGATGAAAGGTTATTAAAACTGACGGCAATGATAAATTACCAGATTTAGAAATAACTGATGAGATAATCTTCTTGTGGCCTATGTGAATACCATCATATGAACCTATAGTTAATACTGAAGAGAATAAAGGTTCAAATTTATCTAGGGTATGAATTATTTCCATGATAGGCGGAAATTATCAATTGTAGTAGAATCATCGACGCTATAATTGCCAATAGATGTTCTTTTTAGAGCCTCTAAGTATCCGAGCGTACCAAGTTTTTTAGCGATATCACTTCCAAGAACCCGAATATATGTTCCTTTTGTACATGTTACCTTAAAACTAATCTGGTCCAGGGAATAATCTAAAATTTTAATTTCATGTATATGAATCTTAGCTGGTTCTCTTTTAACTGTAATATTCTTTCTTGCCAATTTGTATAATCTTTTACCATTTATTCTTTTAGCTGAATACATGGGTGGAATCTGCATAGAAAATCCCTCAAATGATTTCAGTGTTTCTTCAATAATTTTTTCCGTTATAACGGGAATTCTTGCAGTTTCAATAATTTGGCCTTCAATATCAAGGGTATCGGTCTCTGATCCAAGATTTAATAATGCTACATAACTTTTATCAAGATTAGTAATCTCAGATAACTTTTTGGTGTCTTTTCCCGTTCCAATAATTAAAACACCTTCTGCAAATGGATCTAATGTACCACCGTGACCAACTTTTTTTTCTTTAGTAATTTTTTTAACAGCTTTAACAACACCAAATGAAGTCAGACCAATAGGCTTGTAAATGTTAAGAATCATCTTTTTTGTTATTCACATTATTATGTTTTAATAGGCTTTCAATTTTATTCTGGTGTTCTAAACTATCATTGTAATAAAAGGCAATATCTGGGGTATTTTTCAAGTGCAATTCACCTGACATGAATTTTTTAAACGCTTTTCTTTTTTTGTTTAACTCAATTGTGATTTTTTTAATTGAAAAGTTCGGGTTGAGAATTGAAAAAAAAACCTTAGCTGATTTAAGGTCTGGTGCAATATCCACGTGTGTAAAAGAAATAAAACCGAGGTGATTTAAGTTAATATCTTTAATTAAAATATTAGCTAGAATATCCAAAATTTGATTACTAACCCTATCTACCCTTTTATATGGTCTAGCAGGTTTCAATTTAATTCTAGTTTACGTTTTACCTCTTTAATTTCATATACTTCAATTATATCACCCTCCTGGAATTTTTTCATACCATCGACCCCAATTCCACACTCTAATCCTTCTTTTACTTCTTTTGCGTCATCTTTATGTCTTTTAAGAGAATTGATCATACCTTCTGTAAGAAGTTCACCATCTCTTGTTACTCGGGCCTTTCCATTTCTTACAATAACACCTTGCGTAACTTTACAACCTGCAATAAACCCAATTTTTGGAATCTTAAACTGAGTAAGTACCTCTGCTGTTCCTAAACTACTTTCATGTTTATCAGGTTCAAGCATACCTTCTAATGCCTTTGTTAAATCTTCCACGGCTTGATAAATAACGTTATAAGTTCTTATATCAATACCAGCTTGATTAGCCTGAAGTCTTGCATTTGAACTAACCTGAACATGAAATCCAATTATCACTGCTTTTGAAGCTTGAGCAAGTAGAACATCAGACTCTGTGACCATTCCTACATTTTTATGAACCACATTTATACCAACTTCATCAGATTTGATTTTTTCTAATGACTCAGCAAGTGCTTCTACTGATCCATCAACATCTGCTTTAATTATGATTGGCAGAGTTTTAATGTTTCCTTCTTTTATAAGTGTAGACATTTGATCAAGGGAGAATGCCATCTTTTTCTGTTCTATCTCTCTTCTAACTCTTTGTCTTTCTCCAGATATTCGCTTTAATTCTTTTTCATTATCTACTACTGCAAATAAATCTGCTGACTGGGGAACATTCTCAAAACCTTGAATTTGTATCGCATCTGAAGGTTCTGCAGATGTAAGTCTCTGTCCAATCTCATTTGTTATAGCTCTAACTTTACCAGGATAATCCCCACATATAAATGGGTCGCCAACTTTAAGTTTTCCTTTTTGGATTAAAACTGTACCAACTGGACCTAGACCTTTGTCTAATCTTGAATCAATAACTGTTCCTCTGGCATTGCACTTTTTATTTGATTTCAGTTCCAAAACATCGGTTTCAAGCAGAAGGCTTTCCATTAAACTATCCATACCATCTCCTGTTTTTGCACTAATCTCTATATCTTGTATTTTGCCACCCCATGATTCCACTAGAATGTCTTTTTCAGATAGAGAACGCCTAACCTTTTCAGGATCAGCACCAGGTAAATCCATTTTATTTATGGCAACAACCATAGGAACATTAGCAGCTTTTGTATGATTAATAGCCTCTACTGTTTGAGGCATAACTGCATCATCAGCAGCGACCACTAAAACTACAATATCCGTAACTTGAGCACCTCTTGCGCGCATGGCTGTGAATGCTTCATGACCAGGAGTATCAAGAAATGTTAAGTCTCTATCATTATATCTTACCTTATATGCTCCAATATGTTGAGTTATTCCACCAGATTCATCATCTACTACATTGCTTTCTCTAACATAATCAAGTAAACTAGTTTTACCATGATCAACATGACCCATCACTGTCACTATTGGTGCTCGTGGTGTTGCATTTTTCTTATCTTCATCAGAGTCTTCAATTTCAAAAAGTTTTTCCCCTATATCTGTTATTTTTTCTGGTGTAAATCCAAAATGATCAGCAAGTAATTCAACAATATCCCAATCCATTCTTTGATTTTTTGTCACTAACATTCCTAGATCTATGCAAATTTGGATAATCTCACTTGAGGTAACCTCAAAAACCTTTCCTAATTCTTCTACATTTGAAAATTCAGCAACTTTTATTATTGGCTTTTCACCTGCTGGAAGTATTAACTCTGGATCCTTATTTTTGACCTTTTTGTAGGACTTTTTCTTAGTCTTAACATCCATTTTAGCTAAAATCCCTTTAACCTTAGTTTTTACAGATTTTTGAGATTTACTAGCAATAGTTTTTGAGTTTTCATTTTTTTGTTTTTTTGATCCGACGCTAACCTCCGTTCTAATGTCAGATAGATTTATAGAACGAAGTTTTTTCTGTGATTTAAATTTATTATTTAATTCTTTTGCTTTTTTACTAGATAAATTTTGTTTTTCATTTTTATCTTTATCGATCTCTTTTTGCTTATCATAGTCCTGCTTTCGCTGTGCTACTTCATCGTTTTTTTGTTGTTCTTTTTTAAAAATTAGATCTTTCTCTTGCTCTTTTTCTTGAGCCTTCCTCTCTATTTCCTGCTTTTCAAGTTCTCTCTGTTCTGATAGAGATAGTAGTTTTAGTTTTTTTGTAGATTGTTGCTGAGCTTTTAATTTGGTATCATGTATCTCTCTTCTAACTTTTTCTTTTCTAAAACGATCAACCTGTTCCTTATCCTTTGCAAATTCATCCATTATCATTTTATGCACTTGATCATCAACCGGACTCATATGACTAGAAACTTGTACATTCTTTGATTTTAAATAATTTAAAATATCAGTGTGTGATATATTTAATTCTTTAGCAATTTGAAATATTCGAATTTTTGCCATTTCTTAGTTACTCTTCCTCATCAGATAAAGGTTTACTGTTAGTATCTATATTTTCAGAAACAATATCTAGACTATCTTCTTCTTTTTCGATTTCTTCAATCTCTCTTTCAATAAAATTCTGTACAGACTCATATATAGAATCAAGCGAATTTTCATCAATTTTATTTATTGATAATAAAATATCCATATCTGAATCGAGAAGATCTGAAACAATACTAATCCCAGCTTTTTCTAGTTCTAAAGCAATATCACTACTAATTCCTTCAACATCAATGAGTTTTGTCTTGTGATCTTCTTTAATACGTTCATATTGTTTAATACCATAAGCATCTATTTTGTATTCAGTAATCCTTGATGCTAAATTAATATTCATTCCATTTTTTCCAATAGCCGAATCAATTTCTTCATCATGGAATAAGGCAATGCAAAATCTTTTTTCATCATCAATGAATAGCTGAGACGGCTTAGCGGGTGACAAAGCCCTTGTTAGAAGTATCTCTGCTTGTTCACTATGATTAACAATGTCAATTTTTTCATTATTCAATTCCCGAACTATAGCCTGAATCCTGCTACCTCTCATTCCAACGCAAGCACCAACTGGATCAATACGTCGATCATTTGATTTAACTATGATTTTAGATCTTTCCCCAGGGTATCTAGATATTGCAGTTATTTCAATAATGCCATCTTCTATTTCGGGCACCTCTATCTCAAATAATTTATATAAAAAATGATTGTCACTACGAGAAACTATTATATCTGGCCCCTTTGAAGTAACCTCAACAGATTTGATAATTGCACGAATACTATCTCCTCTTCTGTACCTCTCTAAATGGATTTGTTCACTTTTTGGCATTCTCAATTCAGCTTGTTCAATATTTATAAAAACACCATTTCTTTGGACTTGATGAACGACTCCAATGATTATTTCTCCTATTCTATTAGCATAATCCTCGTATATATAGTTTCTCTCAACATCCCGAAGTCGTTGAGCAAAGAATTGTTTTGCAGTAGTGATAAGTCTTCTTCCAAATACTCTGGGATCTATGACCTCTACAAAAACATCTCCAAGCTCTAAATCTGCTGCATCAGGTTCTTTTTCAATAGCCTCATCTAGGGTAATTTCAACCTTATAATCATCTATTTCTTCGACAATGGTTTTTTCAGCATAAATTTCTATTTCGCCTTTATCCAAATTGACAATACAACTGCAATTTGAGGAGTCACCATATTCCTTTTCAATAACATATAGGAACAATTCTTCAAGAATTGATGCAAGCTCTGAGCGATCAACATTCTTTTCACGTGCTATTTCTGAAAATACTTCTATTAATTCTCTATTTATCAAAATATCTCCTAATGATTATTTGAAAGATACATTAATGTTTGCTGATATTATCTGATCATAAGGAACTGACACTTTAGCGTCGTTTTGAACTATTTCAACCTGAGAATTATCAGCACTTAGTATCTTGCCAACTAACAATTTTTCTTCGCCGCTATCATTAAATTGTAAAGTTAGATCTCTATTGATATTCTTCTTATACTGAAAAGGAAAGGATAGTGATTGACCAACACCAGGGGTGGTTACCTCAAGCCGAAAACCATCTGGAAAAAGCGTTTCAATATCATTTGATTCTATCAAATTTTTGGTCAATATTGTTGTATCATTAAGAGTAATATCATTTTCCGAATCAATGACTACCCTGATGAAACCAGATCTTTGGTCAGATGAGATATCTATTAGAACATGATGTTCTTCAAGATAATGCTCTACAATATTTTTTAGCGAATTATTCATTTTTAACAAAAGAAAAGCGGGTTTTCACCCGCTTTTCAGCCCGAAAAAATAACCTTTATAAATAACTCATACAAGGAATTAGCTCATGAGTTTACCCATTATATTTTGAGCCATTTGTTTGGTCCAACTAGAGACCTCTTTATTGCCTAGCACCTTCTCAACAAGGGTTTTAGCTTCTTTCCTATTTCCAATTTCTATGAGTATATCAGCCTTATGTAATGTCAACATGTTAATATCATTTTTTAAGTGGCAATTCTTCAACCCTTTGTTTATAATCATAAGAGCTTGCTCAAATTCGCTACTTGATTTAGCAATATCTGCAAGAATTAGTGAAGCAGGCGCATACATAAACTTATTTGAAGTATCATGAATATAATCTTCCAAATGAGATATAGCTTTATCATAATTATTATTATCATAATGCATTTTACCTAAAAAATATCCTGCATCAATAGAGCTAGAAGTTCCCTTATAATCATTATAAATTGTTTCGAGCTGGAATTCTGCAGTCGTTTTATCCTTTCTATCAAGCGCTGATAAGGCTTCGCCAAGTTCAGTACTTGCTTTCGAATTTGTAACAGCTTGCCTATTTGACAATATATTATATCCTAAAAGAACGACAATCAACAATACCCCAGCTTTCAAATAATTTTTCCTATTATCTTCAAGATGAGCTTGCGCTTTATCGACAGACTCCAATAATGGATCACGTTGTATTTCCTTTCTTGTAATATTTTTTTTTGGTTTTAGCATAGTATTTTTCTCGAATATTTTTGTGCCCTCGGCAGGAATCGAACCTGCATCTAATGCTTAGGAGGCACTTGTTCTAT
>CAZPIF010000065.1:0-7761 GCA_964586565.1 uncultured bacterium | reverse complement strand
ATGAGCTCAGGTAAAGAGTCACCTACTTTGATTCTATTTATGTCAAAAGAAACCATGCTAAAAACGAGCAACTAATGTAGAATTTGATTCGGATACTAGTTGATTATTTTGGTTAGTATAGAGTGATTTGAATTCCAAAAATTGCAATGTCCTATTTTTTTTTGCGTATATATCAATAATCTGACTCTCCATGGTAATTGTATCTCCCGCGTAAATTAGATGGTGATATCTATAGTTCTGACCTGCATGGAGTATTCTGTTTAAATCTATACCTATGTCGCTAATATATTTGAATGGATAGTTTACTTCATTTACAACAACTGTTAAGAATGTAGGTGGTGTTATTAGGGAGGGGTAACCCTTTGATTTTGCAATCCTTTTATTAAAATATACGGGATTTGTTTCTCCTGTTGCTTTGGAAAATAATCTTATACGCTCACTGTTAATATTAAAGATTACAGGTGGAAACTTTTTTTTGATTAAAGATTCATTAAGCATATAGTGTATGCTCTACTTAGAAGATATTTCCTGAAACTGTCATCTTGTTAAGTAATATTGGAGATTCAAATCTTTTTCCATAATTCTTTTCTAATTCATCTGCTCGCTTTTTGAACTCTGCAATACCATAATCATTGACAAAATTTAAAATTCCACCAGTTTCTCTAGGGAATCCCCATCCCAAAATACTTCCTGTATTTGCGTCAGTAGTAGAAGAAATAATACCTTCTTCAAAGCATCGTATTGTTTCTAAAGCCTGAGAAAAATAAAACCTATCAATTACATCCTTTTTTTGAATATTAGAAACCGATAGTGGGAAATAATCGCAGAGGTCAGGCCAAAGGTATTTTTTTTTATTTTCTGGATACTCATAGAAGCCTGAGCCACTAGAGCGACCAGTCCTTTTAAGCTTTGATACCATAACATCAATCACTTTTTCCCATGGCATAGAGGAGGAGTCTTGGTCAGAGTTGGAATATTTTTTGATCTGTTTATTTATATGCGAGGCTAGATTAATATTTATCTCATCCAAAATGGCCAGTGGTCCAACTGGGTAGCCTGCTTCTCTGGCTAGTTTTTCAATCAATGCAGGGTCTATTCCTTCACTGAGCATGCTCATGCCTTCACTAGTATAGCACTGGAAAACACGCGTAGTAAAAAAACCTGGACCATCATTCACCACAATTGGTTTTTTCCCTATGGCATGTACAAAACCAAGAGCATTAGATAGAGTCTCTCTATCTGTTTTATTACCTTTTATTATTTCAACTAATTTCATTTTATTTACTGGAGAGAAAAAATGGAGTCCTATAAAACTTTCAGGTTTAGGAGATGCTTTTGCAAGTAAACTAATAGGTATTGTTGATGTGTTGGAGGCAAAGACACCGCTATCTGATAATAGTTGAGATGCCTTAGATATTACTTCCTCTTTAAGGTTTCTATCTTCATAGACTGCTTCAATAATTATGTTACAGCCATTTAATTTGTTATAGTTTTCACTTGTTATAATACGGTCCAGGGTATCATCATATTCCTGATTTGATATTTTTTGGTGACTAAGATTTTTTTTTAGGATAGACTGTATACTATTTAGACCACGTTCTAATTTTTCTTTAGATGTATCAATCATCACTACTTTAAAACCAGAGGCTGCAGAAGCGTATGTAATCCCATGTCCCATTAGACCAGCGCCCAGAACACCTATTTTTTTTATTGATCTTTTTGGGTTCGTTTTAGTCAAAGTCTTATCTCTAGGATACATTAAATTGTTTTACATGATTTTATAAAACTGAAAAAGTTTCTTTAGTTGATAGATATTAGCCCAGTTATATATATCAAAATGTGGTCTGCAACCTAAGCAGCGCGACCCTACCGATTGAAGGACCACCTACAATCTCTGTGTGTCTGTGATTTAGAAGATTGGAGATTGAGAAGTTTGCTTTTAAAAAGTCATTTACTTTATATCCTAGATGAAGATCAAATAATGTGTATGGCTTAATATCACCAAAGTATATGCCAGATGACCATTTAAATCCATCAACATAACGGGCATTGAAGGATCCAGTGATTGGATATCTCCTAGAGTTGTATTGTAGTTTCATACCCATTTTATGTTTTGGTGCATTTATTGGGTCCATGGCATTGGTTACAGGGTTTAAAAATTCATTCATTCCCAGATAGGAGTAATTTGCATCAATAGACCATTCCATACTTAATAGTGCTGTTAGGCTAGCATCAAATCCCCACATATCTACCTCACCATAGTTAATGTATCCAACCACAACAGGAGGAGCAAAACCTTCTGTTGTATCCATGGCTGTAACCCCTTGAAGTCCTCCACGCCAGTGACTAAAAGATTCATCATAATCTTCGCGATCAGTTATGATATTATTAGATATATCCTCAATCCTATTTATTTGACCATCTCCATTATAATCATTCTCAAGCACTGATTTTTGAATTACAATCGGGGTAATGAAAGTTACTGGACTTACAAAACTGCTATAGTGGCTTGTGTATACATCTAGGGTGCCGAAAAAGAGGTTGCCTAGTCTTCCTTTATAACCAAACTCCCATGAGTTGACTATCTCTGGAGACAAAGAAGGTAGGTCTTTTACATTCATACCATAAAAGCCATCAATTTTAGGATCTGTAGAAGGGTAGAAGTAGATTGAGCTGCTTGTATCGACTGGCAGATATTTCCCTTCAGTTGGAATGTAATAATAAGGATTGCCAATGGAGTCTCTTGGAAATACATATCCCCCATCTGCACCACGTGCATAAACCTGGAACACGGAAACGCGTGTAACATAAATATCTAAAAATAGAGCTTGATTAGTAGGGGTGTTGAATGCTCTTGCCCAAGTAAGTCTAAAATTTTGATTCTCTTTTGGTCGGTGCACTATTCCAACTTTTGGAGATATCTGAAGACCATCTGTCTTAGAAAAATCAAATTTCCAATCAAATGGGTTGTAGCCCATTCCATACCCCTGATTATTGAATTGGATTACATCTGTCAAACGATCGTGAGCATCAAGCCTGGTAGCTTGAATAAATTCCCACTTACTATTGATCTTCCAGTTAACCTGATAATAGGCACCAAGTTCATTAACGGTATATCTATTGTCTTCAGATGCTTCATCAATCCCTTCATCAATATTTTCATCAATTTTGCCATTGTTATTATTGTCTATACCATCAGCATAAACATAAAACTGTTGTCCCCCAAGCCATCTGACTCCTGGCTCAAGGATCTCCCCAAAATCATATTCTCCATTTGAATTAGCATCCAAAAAGTCTGGGACACCATTTTGGTTTAGGTCTTGAAAATCATCACTATCTCTATCATTATCTATGCCGTCAGATATTGCTCCTTGAACAGCATCTTCATCTGCATCATCCAATGGTTCAGAAAATTGTGTTGAGTCAGCAGTAGCCCAGCGTGTAAACTTTTCACCATTATCATACCACGTGTTGGTATTAACATCAGCAAATACGTATGGGGATCCGGACTCTCCGTTGCCATTATTATCTCTATTGTCTCTGAGATCTTTATCTGATAATATTGTTCCTCTTGTATCAGGCATTGTGAGGAAGTAATCCAATCCCCAGACAAATCTAAGGTCTCCATTCCTCCATTCATTGAGATGTTGTAGCTGAAAACTGAATTTTTTTGATTGGTCGAAAATAGTACTACCGGTTGCCAAATTTCTTGTTGGGCGATTTGGATCACCCGAATAACTAGTATTTAGATATGATTGAAGAAAAAGGTTTTTCCATCTCATCCTAGTTTGATAATACCTGTAGACCCATCCATCTGCAAGGTATCTAGCGATTCCAGTTATATTTATATTTCTTGCCCAGGCGTAGCCATGGGATAGGCTTAATGAGAAATCGGAATTTGGTTCCCAATCAACCCGCATATCATACCTATAATTACGAACATTAAACTCAGGGTAATCATTAATACCGTCATCATTAGCGTCTTTGTAAATATTACTAAGGTTACCATAATCTATTGCAAAATCCTTTTCATCAAATTCATCAACTCCAGCTTCACCAGGGCTAGGTTGGCCATTTCCATCTAGATCATTATTTTCAAATATATCCCAGGTAGAGTTTCCGTTTAAATTTTCAAATGTTTCTCCGTCCCATTGTCCATTGTTTTCACCATAATCACCAGTATTTGGCACTCCGTCTAATCCAAAATCAAGCAATACTTGGTTGCCAAAAATATCAACATAGTCTTCACCAACATCACTGTCATACATATTATTACCATTGAGGTCTACAAATGGTTCACATATAGTATCGTAGGTATTTCCTAGATTATCCGCATAGAGGCCCCAGTCATCATCATCATCAAGCCCGTTTGTACCCCAGTCATCATTGTATATTCCATTATTGTTAGTATCAAAAACAATGTCACCATTAGAATCATAAAGATAGTCACCAAAACCAAATTTGTGAAACGGATCTACTACGCTCCATGTTGAGTCCGGATTAGTATAAATGGTAGTATTTGGTTGTAAGTTTTTTAAATCTATTACCGAGCCAAATCTATCGAGCCAGGCACTTCCAATTTCATCACTCTCATCAACGAGACCATCACCATCGTTATCGATACCATCCTCCCAGATCTCTGACTCATCATCAATGCCACTATCTATGAACTCATCAATTGAACCATCGCCATTATTATCAAGACCATCTGCATAGGCTGTTCCAATTTTATCTTCGGTTACATACCACAAGACCATTCCATTAGGTAGTGTATAGCGATTAAATTGATCACTTGATGCTTCAGCCACCATTTCCTGTGTTATGGTTGGTGATCCTGATTCACCTCCTGTTTCAGCAATATAGTCTCCCCAATAATACCCTACCCAAGATTCATCAGAGCCTTCCACATGGTTAATCATTTCTTCAGTAAAGCGTGGATTCTTATCCGATGCTAGTATGCCACCTCTATCTAATCGATCATATTTAAGACTTGGCCTTCCTATAAAGGCTGGGTCATGCCCTTCAATTTCATCAGGGTTAAAGTGTGTCCAGTCCTGCCCTGACAGAGCAACGCCAGAAAGTTTAAAACCGACATTCCCAAATTTATGAGCCGTTCTAAAGGTTAATTTTTTTAGGAGGTCGGTATTGTCCTGGCTTAATAGTCCACCCTGTACATTGATACTGGTTCCAGTGGATCTGAGCGGAGAGGAGGTTACAATATTTAGAACGCCACTGTGTGCGTTTGGACCATATAGTGCGGATGATGGTCCAAGGACAACCTCAATCTGTTCAACATCTTCAAAAGAAACAGGAATGACATTGTATGCCGTCAATCGCAGAGATGGTACATTTGCCATTCTACCATCTGTTAAAGTCAAAAGCCTTGAGCTGAAAGACGAGTTGAAACCACGGGCAGTCATATTGTAGCTATCAATTCCCGATTGTGTGAAGTCAATCCCTTTGGAACCTTTAAGATAGTCACCAAGATTTGTATTGCTCTCTCGCCTGATTTCTGTTTTTGATATAACTGAGATTGCCGCAGGTGCGTCTTCTACTCTTTCTCTTCTTCTTGATGCAGTAACCACATAGGTATCCATTTCGATTGCCTGAGGCTGCAACGCAAGATCTTTTGAAATTTTTTGATCAGTGTCTAGTGTGATGCTCTCTTTATAATTTCGATATCCAATATATGAAACGGTTATCTCATATGTACCGGTATCTAGGTCATCAATAAGATAGTCTCCTTTATCATCAGTAGCAGCACCTGAATTTGTACCTTCAATCATGACATTTGCACCGATTAATGGTGAGCCATTTGAAGCATCAGTCACCTTACCTGAGATCGAGCCCTTTTGTCCAAAAAGAGTTGAACAAAAGATAAATATAATCACACTTAAGAGTCTCATAATATCCCTTAAAATAGAAACAGCCTCATTTTTTGAGGCTGTTTCTATTTTCAACTTTTACTATAATTTCAAATGATGAATTATTTTAAGAGTAGCATTTTTCCTTTTTGTACTCTTTCATCAGATCGAACTTCATAGAAGTATACACCACTTGGAACTTTATTACCCTGTGAGTCATTTCCGTACCAGGATATGTTGTATGTCCCTGGTGATAGTTCACCGTTATGAGCGACAGAAACTTTTTCTCCAAGGATAGAGTAAATTGTAACGGTCACATCTGAGAACTTCTCAGTGGCAAATTTGATCTTTGTTTCAGGGTTAAATGGATTTGGATAGTTTCCAAATAATGTAAACTCATTTGCAACTGGAGCCTCTTTATCTAATTCAGCTGTTGGCTCATTGTATTCCCAAAAAGTAGTTACTCGCTGAGTTGTGTTATCTGGTATACATCCATTATCAATCTCAAGGACTAATCTACCAGCCTCGTACTCTGGGTCATAATCGTAGCCAGAGTCGTCAACGCCACAGTCATACTCACACATAACTTGAACTGTTGTCAGTGCTACAGTAGGACCTTTTGCGAAAATAGCATTACAAGCGTCTCCACCACCGTTAGTTGCGCACTCAACATATTCATCATAAATAGTCTGCCCAACTGATGCTCCAGCAGGGACTGCGTCTTCTTCATAAAAATATATTGAAGCTACGGCTGTACCACCCGCTGTAAGCGCACCTAATACATCAGATGGATCAGTTGCCATTCCAGTCTGGAATGCTGTTGTAAATGCTTGACTTGCTTGCATAAAATTGTATGTGAGAAAGTATCCAGTTGGGGCTAAGCCTTCATCCCCATTAAATGGTACTGCGTCTCCACCATTAAGGGCACCAGTTGGATCAAAAATATAGCCATGGTTTACATTTTTAATCCCTGATGGTCCAGAAATTTCACCTGTCAATGGATGTGTTTCGTATGTAAGAGGATCCTCTGGGTCAATTGTATTTCCAGGCCCACCTAGCATAGCATAAAAACCTTCTCCATCGCCACCATCAGTCCATCCTAGTCTTTCATAGAGTTCTGGATTTGTGGCAGCAAGATAAGCGTCCATATTAGCAATTGTAACAGTATCTGCTGGTGCTACAGGTACGCCAAGAAAGTCATTTTTTTCACCATAAGTATCAGAAGCGAGATCGCTATCTATTCCAAGACCCGATGAAACACCATCGTGTGCCTCCCAATATATAGTAAGATCGCTAGGTGTAGTTTGGGCCTCATCGTCATATGTTACTGTGACCATTCCCCAGTTTTCCATATCGGTTCCGACACCATAGTCTTCACCTTCTACTCCACCTACAAGATCTGGTGCACCAAACTGAGCAAAAATACCGGAGAGAGTTATACCCCAGCCCATTGAATATTTTAGAGGGTCATCTGGATGAACAAAGCCTGGTGTACTTTCCCAAGTTCCTTCTTCACTCACAGCTGGAACGGTTGAGTATGTAGAACAGTTATTTGCCTCAGTAGTTGGGTATGTGCTGCCTTGGTTAATAGTGAAATCTCCACCTTCTAATAGATCTACATTCATATCAACGCCGTTTTCCATAAGTAGCGTTGGTGTTACAAGCGGAACAAGTCTAGAAGTGATTGTATCACCTGGCTCGTATGATGCAAGAGTTTGCTGGAAAACTGGATTTGCTGAACTGGGCCATGAGCCAACTACGTCATACGTTGGAACATAATCCGCAGCTTCATCTCCAGCGGTTGCTTCTCTTGCCACATAAGTATATTCTACAATGGCACCCACACAATCAACATTCCCTAATAAAGTATGTGCTTCTTGGGAAAACGATAACCCTG
>CAZPIF010000064.1:0-7883 GCA_964586565.1 uncultured bacterium | reverse complement strand
TTCAGCTTCACTCCAGATAATAAATTTATTATTGCAGCAATTAATGGTAGGATTCATAAAGTCTCAATTAAAAATAGTAATAGATCAGAAATCCCTTTTGAAGCTGATATTTCACTTAGCATTAAACCAGTTATTCATCATAATAAAAAAGTACCAGATGGTGATGTGCAATTAAGACAAATAATGTATCCATCTTTATCTCCTGATGAGCAAAATATAGTTTTTACAGCTTTGAATAGAATTTATATGATGAATTTATCAACAAAAAAAATTAAAAAATTGGTAGACATGGAGGATCATCAATATTATCCAACTTGGAGCCCAGATGGTAAAAAAATATCATTTATAACTTGGAATGATTTTACCGGTGGAAATGTTTTTACTGTTAAGTCTAGTGGAAAATCTCTAAAGAAATTAAATAAGGATTCCTATTATTTTAAGGAAGTTGCCTGGTCGCCAAACGGTGACTATGTTGCTGTGCTATTCGGCTCTTGGAACCAATCTGGTAAAAATTTATCTATTGGTCTATTAGATGCCGAAGGAAAAAAAGAAATTAAATATATAAAAGCAATAAAAGGTGGAGGAATCCATTTTACTAATGATTTAGAAAGAATCTATTTCAATGAGTATGGCAAAGGATTAGTATCAATAAATATTAATGGTGAAAACTTAAGATCAGAGTTGAAAGTTTATGGTCAGAGACCATTTCTTGGGCCTGGAGGACCACAATTGTCTAATAAAATTATTTTGGGCTTAAATAAATTGACTGCAATGGTACACTCAGATCACAATATATATTTAGTAAAAGTGCCTCCATTGGGCACAGAAACTCCTGAAATATTTCTGAATGATGCATTGCACGCATCATTTCCAATACGAAAAATCAATTTACAGGGTACTCATTATCCAAAATGGTCTCAAAATAGTAATATTGTATATTGGTCTTTAGGCAATTCAATTTTTATTTGGGAAGGGGATAAAAATAAGGTTCAATCCTTACCAACTATTAAAATAATAGATATAAACTTAAAATTTCCACGATATCGTGGAAATGGACTAATTGCATTTAAGAATTGCACTATTTTAACAATGAGAGAAGACTTAGAGGATAATGGTATTATTGAAAATGGTGTAGTCTTAATCAAAGATAATAGAATTATTAAAGTGAATGATGTTGATGATATTAATATTCCTTCAAATGCAGAAATCATAGATGCAAATGGAATGTATCTATTGCCTGGTTTTATTGATCTACATTCACATATGGATAGAGATACGGATATTCACAGAGGTACTCTTTGGTCATATCTAGCCAATTTAGCGTATGGTGTTACAACTACCCGCGATCCACAAAGTATGGAAATCGATATATTTACTTACTCTGATAGGGTAGCGACTGGAGATATGATTGGACCAAGGATATTCACTACAGGTCCAGGTATTTTTAACGATTCCCCAATTAATAATATTGAAGATGCAGACCACATTATAGAAAAATACGCTGACTTTTATCACGTCAATACTGTTAAGCAATATTTAGCAGGGAATAGAAAACATAGACAGTTACTTAGCATTGCAATTGATAAGGCAAAATTGATTCCAACTACAGAGGGTATTGATATGAAACTAATGATTACGCAAGTTATGGATGGATACTCTTTGGAACATGTCTTTCCACATTATCCGCTTTATAAGGATATGATACAATTAATTGCAGAATCAGGTACTTATTATGATCCAACTGTAATAGTTAGTACTGGCCCAAGGGCGGAATATTATTATTGGACTCGCACGAATGTCCACGATGATGAGAAATTAAAGCATTTTTTCCCCCATGAGGTATTAGATAGAAAAACAAGACGCGTACCCTGGTACCATGAAGATGATTTTTATTATAAGGAATATGCAAAAACATTTAAAGATATTGTTGAAGCTGGAGGAAAAATTGGTGTTGGTAGTCATGGAGAAATGCAAGGCATTTGTTACCATTGGGAGATATGGAATATCCAGTCTGGTGGTATGCGTGAGTTAGATGCATTAAAGTGTGCTACTATAATTGGAGCAGAAGCATTAGGATTTTCCGATGATCTAGGATCTATAAAAGTTGGAAAATTAGCTGATCTAGTTTTGCTAAAAAAAGATCCGTTGGTGGATATTAGGAATACAAACTCAATTAAATATGTTATGAAAAACGGTCTTCTTTATGATGCTTCAACACTTGATAAAATATGGCCAGAGAAACAGGCATTAGTTCCGCAGTATTGGCATAATAATACGCCAAAAACATCAAATTAATTAAATCTATAGGAGTTCAAATGAGATCTAAAATTAATATTTATTTATTTTTGTTTTTATTTAATGGATTATTAATAGCTCAAGATGCTAAAGCACGTTTTGAAATGATGAATACGATAAGACGAGACAAATTAGATTTAGTACTACCGGGGGCAATGCGTGATAATGATATTGACGTTTGGATACATGTAATAAGACGTGGTGATCCTGATCCAATGGAATTGGATTTTGGCGTTAATATGGGACATGTGGTTTTCACCGATTATGGTGGTGATCGAATTGAAAGAGCATTATTTGGCAATCGTTTTGCAGAGATTGCTGATGAGTCCGTATATGACTTCTTTGGCGAGGAGGAGGACATTAAAGATTATATTAAGAAAAAGGATCCAAAAACTATCGCTGTTAATATGTCAGACTGGATAACTGTTGGAGATGGACTCTCACATACAGATTACCTGAATTTGACATCTATGTTAGGTAAAAAATATTCAAAGATATTGGTTTCATCTGAAAATGTTATTACAGATTTTCAGGTAAGAAGGGTTCAATCTGAAATTATTGCATTTGCGAATATATGCGAAAATCAAAGACGAGTAATGGAGAATGCTTTAAAGATGATAAAACCAGGCGTCACAACAAGAGAAGAGATTGGTTGGTTGGCACAAGATGAATTAAGTAATTACGGGATCTATCCTTCTCTTTTTGGTGCACCTATGCCTGGAATTTTATATTTTGGTTCTAAAACAAAAACTGGTGTGGTCCATAGAGAAGAGAGTGGTCCTGAATATAGATTTCAAAGAGGCGACTTTATTTCTTGGGATCTAGGTGTAAAATATATGAATTACGGAACCGATTATAAAAGAAACGCATACATCCTTAAAGAAAATGAAACTCATTTGCCTAATGGATTGATACATGCTTGGGATCGTGGAATTAAAGCTAGAAAAATTATAAGGAAGAATATCAAGATTGGTAATACTGCAAGAAAAACTCTATCTATTTGTGCGAAAGCACTTGAAAAATCAGGCTATGTATATACTCCATTCACTGATTTTTTTGAAAAAGATAAAAAGCTTATTGAATCACTTGGAAATTCAGAAAAATCTGGTTTTTCTATTGATTGTCATACTGTTGGGAACACAGGAAATAGTGAAATATCTGTTGGGCCATCATTTGCGCCGTTTAGAGATGTATCAGAAAATGGTTATTCAGGTAGAGGTCATCTGGTGATTCAGGAAAACAATCTTTTTGCATTTGAGTATATGATTCATACGTGGATTCCAGAATGGAATAGGAGGGTAAGCATAAATTTTGAAGATAATGCAATTGTAACAAGTAAAGGTGTAGAGTTTTTATATCCTGTAAATGAAAAAATAATTGTAATTCCTTAGTCTGATGATTAAAAATAGAAGAATTCTGAGCATTTTTATATTTTTATTAGTAATGCTTTTTAATTGTTCAAAAAAAACAGTTAAAGAATATGATTACTCTGTTTTTAGCAAACAAATAAATATTTTTGGAGTAACAATTCTGGCTACACAAGAAACAGGTAATTCTAAGGTAGTCCATGCTGCAAATGTGCTTGCGCAATATCTTGATAATAATGAAGATGGTATACCAGACAATCCTAAAGTTATTGATGCTCTAATTGAACACAGTGCAACATTAGTTATGTTTAGAACTTATGGATCCAAAAAATATAAAAAATTTTTTGGATCTAGCAATTGGCCTGATGGCCAAACGACCGTAAAAAGGGCAGTCCAGGATTTATATGATGATGAAACACACCCAAATGGAGCTAAAAAAGGTATATTTGATGCGTCTCTTGAAGAAGTATTGCATTTAATAACATTTGGAGGTTTTTCAAATGCCTACCCTAACGTGTTTGGCACACATAAAGGTTCAAGTATATCTGATGCTGTTGATTTAGCGCGAGGTGGATATTTTGATACTATACCTCAAAAATACCCTGAAAATGCTTGGTATACATATAATGATCAAACATGTGAATATGGTTGTCAAATTCATGAATATTTATATTGGGCAATTACATCGGTACTCGGTGCACAAAACTTTCCTGGTAGGCTAGATGATATCCAACATGAGTGGAGGTTAAATACACATCAAAAAGTAAGACAAATGGATAAAGCCTTTTATGCAATATATACAAATGAGGAATATAAATTGCCTAGAAGCCTACCTGATGGAAATTATAAAAGAGGTATACCTGAGATTTTGCCATTCGATAATTTCAAGGAATAAAATGGATTGTGAAATTGAAAAGAATAATCCTTCAACATTTAGCCTGTAATTATATAATCTACTTATTTATGTAAATATGCTATTACTAAAAGATTCATTAATAATATTCCTTGTTCTAATAATTACCCTTGGTTTTGAAATGGCATGTCAAAATAAGATTGTAAAAACCTCAAAAATCTTATACCTAGCACCTGAGAAAGATTATCTATATACTATGAATAAAGATGGATCGGGGGGCGTAATACTATTTAAAACTGATTTTCAGCCTCAATGGCCAAGCTGGTCGCCTGATGGGAGGAAGATTTTATTTAATACCTATGATAAAGAATATACGGGAATTTACTATTTTAATCTTGATGAGAATTACCTAAAAAAAGTCATGACTCCTCGAGAAGCTGATTTACCGTGTTGGTCAAGTGATGGTAGTAATATCGCATTTATGAGTGATGATGAGCCTGGTATAATCATCTCATCAATAAAGGGCGATATATTGAAAACGATTGCAGGGCAAGGGATTAATGGTGCTTATCAAAGCTGGTCTCCATCAAGTGATAAGCTTGTTTTTGAATCTGGACGAGACGGTAATCCTGAGATTTATACTATAAATCCGTTAACGGGAAAGCAACTAAATAGACTTACAAATAATGAATTGCTTGATGAGTGGCCTAGCTTTTCAAAAGATGGTTTATTGATTGCTTGGGTAAGAGGTGTTGAAGATAATAAAAATATCTGGGTTATGAACGAAGATGGAAGTGATCCTAGGCAGGTAACCAATGGTGTAAATATTGGGGATGGTTTTCCATCATTCTCACCTGATGGATCTGAACTTGTATTTCAATCTACCTCAGAAAATGAATTAACATTGATAAATATTATCAAAATAGATGGGTCTGATTTTAGAAAAGTAGGTGAAGGGTTTTTTCCTAATTGGTCCCCATATTTAGATTAGGTTTAATTTTTTTGACTATTAAAAGTAAAGGTGCTCTTATGAAACGATATATTTATTTTCTAACAATTAATTTATTTATGCTTGTTTTTATGATGTCATGTGAGAGTAAAAAAGTAAATTTTAGTTCAACTCACATTGGTGGTTGCATTCTACGTACCCCCTCAGGACAACCACCCGCTGATGTATACTCTATGTCTGAAATAGTCATAACTGATGAATATCAACCATTTACAAAAAAAATTACAGTATGTGGTATTACATTAATTGGTAGAGAAGATATATCTGATGATTTTATGAAGAATGTAGCTGAGACAATTAAAGAAATGTTTTCTCCAAATGGTGAGCAAATTGACAAAAGCTTACAGAAAAAACTAATAACAAATATGTATAAATACCGTACTGTCATTCCTCTTTTCCAAGGTGAGAACTATGAATTTTCATCATCTAATGAAAAAAAATGGGATAGAACAATGCGTAATAACAGTATTTGCGATATTATTATGGAGGGTGTTCCAGGTCAGGTAAGTGAAGTTGTTGAGCACATTTTACATTTTGTAACTGCTATTGGAATGCACTACACTTTCCCGAATGAATGGGGTATCTCGAAAAACTCAGAATTATATTCTCAAATGAATCAAGCAATTGATAATGGGTTTTATGATATTAGACAATATGATGAAATTGATCAGGACGAAGGTAGACTTAGAGTATTGTTGCAGGAATATGCGTACTGGATTATTTACACTGCTTGGGATTTTAGAGCCCCATATGGTCCTAAAAAAGCAGAATGGTCTATAATGAAAAAATCAGAACTAATTGACAAGCTACCTAATTCTTATAATCTTTATAAAGAATATGTGACAAAAGTTTTTAATCCTCCAGGCAAGGCTAGATTAGAGACCTTTATAGATTAATTTTTCTAAAAATATGGCAAAAGTTTAGTGGTATTAAATTAAATAAAAAGAGGTGCAAAATATGCATAGAATAGCATTGCAGTCTATATTATCACATTATCTATTCATTTCTTTTTTTGGTTTTTATCATCATGCAATAGGCAAAAACCTCGGTACGCTCCCAAATGATATTGACATATCTAGATCACCCAATGGCATTGTTCGCATTCCAGAAAATATTGACGATATTTTTAAGGATTTTGATAGATATTCTAAAATTTATGCTCCAAATGGTAAACCCATACATATAATTGTAGAACCTGGTTACAGTAACAGGCAGGTTGTTTACGCGCGTAAAGTATTGATAAATCATCTGACAAATTTACCTGATACAAAATACGGTCATGATAAAACAACTATTGCAAATGCAATGGCAAATAATCAGTCAATTTTATTTTTATTTAAGGACACAAAATCATTTAAGGCTTGGTTTAGAAAAATTGAGAAGATGGGCATTGATATTAATGGGCAAGATTTGAGAGCATATGAAACTATTTTAGAGGGGACTGATGGATATATGGCAAAGAAGAACCCTGTTAGAGATGCAAGTTATGAAGAAATAATGCATTTTGTACAGCAATGGGGAATCGAGCCAGCTCACCCAACATTAAGTCAGGATCTTTTTGATGCTTTTTATGATGCAAGAGCTAAGGATGTATATTTATTGAATTATGATGAAACCCATGAATATTTTATTTGTGGATTTGAAGCGTATTTTGATATGTGGGCACATGATCCAACAAATAATGGTACAAGAGAGGATGAATACATACCAATATCAAATTCTAGTTTAAAGGTGCATGACCCCAAAATGTATGAAATTGTAGAAGGATATATGGGAAAAAATTGGCTGTATTTGGCAGAAATTGTTGAAGAGTTTGATGGTCATTTTTCATTACAAAAAGAGAATAATAAAACTTATACTAACAAGTCCCAGTATTTAAGGAAGGCAGCTCTCACAGGAGAAGAGGATTCTGATTTGACTGGAAATGATTTTGATAATTCACTTTTTGGGAATAGTGGTGATAATAGAATTAAACCAATGGGGGGATTTGATATTGTTGATGGAGGCCCTGGAGAAGATACTGCAATTCTTAATGGAAAAAGGTCAGAATATGTTTTGCGTAATCAGGATGGAAGAATAATAGTAGATGATATACACTATTATCGTGATGGGCAAAACATCCTCATAAATATAGAAAATATAAAATTTTTTGATGATCATTTAAAAATTATTGATATAAAATAACAACCTAGAGATAAACAATGCCTTTACTTAAAAAAACATACCATAATTTAATTTATTTGTTAACTCTTATTCTTTTAAGTGTTTATGCGAATGCTTCTTCTAACCTTGTTTTGACTAACTGTAATATTATTGATGGCAATGGTGGATCAATTCAGAAAGGAATGTATATAGTAAT
>CAZPIF010000063.1:0-7907 GCA_964586565.1 uncultured bacterium | reverse complement strand
TTTTAAAGAATTAGAATTAAAGTAAGAGTAATCAATACTTGATTTTAAAAGTTGACAAAAGATATATTCAGAACAATAAATAGAGGAACAATCCTATACATTAAACGCTATTGTACCGCCCATTGAGGGCAAATTTATTATAAATTATTGCTAGGAGACGTTAAATGAAGCGTTTATGTATTACACTATTTATTTTAGTTTGTACAATTAGTACATCATTTTCTCAGAGTGAAGCAGGCGCTATTTTCTTACTTATTGCACCAGGAGCTCGTGCTGGAGGTATGGGTGAAGCGCAGGTAGCAGTTGCCAATGATGCTTATGCTAGTTATTGGAATCCTGCTGGATTGGGCTTTTTACAAGGTAGAGAATTGGCGATGATGCATGTTAATTGGCTACCAGGCTTAGCAGATGACCTTTATTATGAATTTTTAGCCTATCGTAAAAGTTATCCAAATCTTGGAACTGTTGGAGGCCATTTAATTTTTTTAAACCTTGGAGAACAGATTAGAACTAGTGAGACTGGTGATAATCTAGGAACATTTACAAGTTACATGTCTGCTTTTTCTCTTTCCTACAGCGCATTAATATCAAAAAATCAATCTTTTGGTATTAATGCTAAGGTATCATACCAACACCTTGTTGAAATGGGCGCTGGTAGTGAAAAAGGTAAGGGCACTTCAACAGATTTTGGATTTGATATAGGGTATTTACATAAAAAATGGCTGACACCAAAACTTACACTAGGTATTAACCTATCTAATTTGGGTCCAAAAGTTTCTTTTATTGATCCAGATCAGGCAGATCCTCAACCAACAAATTTAACGCTTGGTTTGAATTATGCATTAATTGATGGTGAATTTAACAAACTTAATATCGCTTATGACGTTGATAAATTACTAGTGTCTTCATATCCTGATATGGATTGGGATGGAAATGGTTATATTGGAGGTTTTGATGAAGACGGTAATCTAAGTCCAGGAAATTATTATAATGAAGATGGTAAAATGGAAATAGCACATACCGATCCTATCTACCTAGCAATATTCACTTCATGGTTTAATGATTGGATATTAGGCGGTGATATTGATTATGGAGCAAATAGCCCAGGGAATGGTGATGGAATTATAGGAGGATATGAGTGGGTTGACGGAGATGAAGACGGGATTGTAGATGGTGGGAAATGGTTTGATGCAAATTCAAACGGAGAAGTTGATGACGGTGAGAATGAAATGGTACCAACACCTGGCGAGCCAAATGGCTCTGGATGGGGTAAATATAATGAATATGGTATAAAAGAATTAGGGAATGCAAAAGATAGATCAATATCAGATGAATTAGATAGACTAGTCCATAATTTTGGTCTTGAGTACTGGTATGGAAAATATTTTGCTATTCGATCAGGCTTTTATTATGACAAGACTGGTAAGATTAGCAACCCTACTTTTGGGATTGGTTTAAGATTTTCAGGTTATGGCTTTGATTTTGGTTATACATATGGTGAACAAGGACATCCACTGACTAACACCATGCGATTTTCATTGAATATAGAATACTAGATTATCTTCAGGGATGTTATTCAATAGATTTCACGGATCAATTTTATTGGTCTGTTTAACAACACTAAATAGTGCGGAAATAAATGGGTCGATAAAGGTATGCGCAATTCGTGTTTCTTTTAAAGAATCTAATTTATCATCAAGTACAACCGGGTCGGGTAATTTTCTCTATGAAAATCAAGGTATTGACTGTGGTAATTATACTATTGATGGTGCGCCACACAATAGAGATTATTTTCGATCCCACTTAACCGCATTAGACTCTTATTTTAGATCTGTTTCTTATGGAAAATTTGGTATAGATCTTGAGGGCTCAAGTATATACCCATTAGAACAGGATAGCAGTTTCATACTTGATAAAGAAATGAGCTATTATAATCCATATAGTCAATACAATTTGCAGGAAAAAAGACTGACAGAGCTTTTTAGAGATGGTTTGATGATATCCAATGAGGCAGGTCAGATAAATTATTCAAATTATGATTTAATTGTTATTTTTCATGCAGGAATAGGCCAAGATTTTTCCCTACCATTTTTAGATCCTACTCCAGAAGATATTCCATCTACATTTGTTGACAATCAGATGATTCAAGATCATTTAAATGCGCCATCCATTATGATTGATGGATATAATATAGAAAAAGGAATAATTCTGCCTGAGACTCAAAATCATCTTTTATATGATATTTCCATATCAATGTTTGGAGAATCATCAGATCCATGTGACTACCAGTACGGATTAACTGGTACTTTTACGCTGCTAGTAGGTTATGCGATAGGTTTGCCACCATTGTGGAATATTGAAAATGGAGAAAGTAGGATAGGCACCTTTGGACTTATGGATCAAGGCTCAAATAATGGAAGAGGTATTGTACCTGCACCTCCAAATGCATGGTCAAGAATAATTGCCGGATGGGAATCACCTATTGAACCAGAATATGGCCAGCTAGTTACTTTACCTTCTAGGAGTGAAGGTAATATTATTAAAATTGCAATTCGAGATGATGAGTATTTTTTAGTTGAGAATAGAAATAATACTGTAAAAAATGATATGAGTATTGATTCAATAAGATATCTATCATATCAAAATTCTTTGTCGAAAGCAACACCATCGTATATGAATATTTTACAAGACTCAACTGGTATTGAAAAAGATACAAATGGTGTTTTTGTTTCTGTACCTAATTATGATATTGGTTTACCCGCCTCTGGTTTATTAATATGGCATATTGATGAAAAAATTATTAATTCTTATGGTACTAGTTATGGGATTAATAATAATATTGGATTAATGGGAGTAGACCTAGAGGAATCTGATGGGGCCCAAGATATAGGTTATCCTTCAATTTTTTTATTTAATGACCCATCAGGAGGTTATTTTGGGGACATGTGGTTTGAAGGTAATAGTCAGTATTATTTGTCTAATTTCAATATGGAAGGATTAAATCCAGAATTTGGGCCTAATACATTTCCTAGCACATCTGCAAATGATGGTTCCTCTACATTTATAAAGGTTAGCGACATAAGCATGCCTGGTGATACAATGTCATTTATTCTATCTCACACACTGATGGTAGAAAATTACCCTGATTCAAATTTCAATTTTATTCTACAATATGATATAAATAGAGATGGTTTTAGCGAAATTATAGGTGGGAAAGATACGATCGTTTATTTTTCTTTTACCGATTCTGAAATAGATAAAACCCCTTTTCATTTGATATCATCTGAGGATTTGTATATAACATTTCTTGAATATGAAAATCATACGATCATCAATGTTATAGAGCATATTCAAGATTCGTCTCTATATACTATATATAATTATAATGTTATTTCAGGGGTAATAAATATGGAAGGACAGGAATGGATTGATTCATTGGTATATCCTGTCAACGATGCTGATGATAAAACATTGATTTTGAAAACAGAATCTGAGTGGACTAATCATAAGTATAGAGTTTTTGCTGATCCATATAATTTTGGTATTGATATAGGAAATCGTGGTATTACAGTTGACAGATTTGGTGAACCTATTACAAAATGGAAATCAAATAAATTTGAATATATCGCAGGAATAGATATTGATTTGGATTCTAATGTAGATGCAATCACATTAGACTCAAATAGCGTAATCCGTATTTTCAATTCAGATCTTATTCTAATGTCTGGATTTCCATTTGACGGTAAACTTAAACCACCAGTTTTAGCTAGGGACCTTTATGGTTCTAAACATCCTGAAGTTGTAGCAAGATCCGCTGATAACTCAAAATTATATATAATTAATAATAAGGGTCTTGCAGAACATGAGATTGCTATAAATAGTAATGATATACTTATATCTTTAGGTGAATATAAAGGTAGAAATGCTATTTACACCTCATCTAAGGTCTACCAATTTGATAGCCAATCAGTGGTTGATGGTAATTTGTGGGGTTTTCAGGATGGAGATATAGGGAAGAAAAGGAATATAAATCTTGATTATATTTATGAAAATATAAATAATAAATTGATTTCTAATGGATATTGTTATCCCAATCCAATTAAAGAAGGGATGGGAACTATAAGAGTTGAAACAAACAATACCAAAAGAATAAATGTAAAGATTTATGACCTTGCTGGATTCTATGTTGATCAATTTGATAAAAATCTTGATTTAATAGGTAACCAAATATCAGAGTGGACTTGGGATGTTACTAACCTTGAAGCAGGAGTCTATTTTATAAATATTATGGCCACTGACGATAACAAAAATGAATTTTCAATTATAAAAGTAGCGGTTATTCATTGATGAAAAATAGATTGTATTATTTCATGTTTTTATCTTTTGTAAATGCTCAAATAGAATATAATCATCCTGAGCTTAACTGGTCTACTTTTGAAACATCACATTTCAAAGTACATTATCATGAAGAGACAGAGAATACTGCAAGAGAAGCAGCTACTGTAGCCGAAGTTATTTATCCTAGAATAACAGAGTTTTATGATTTTGAGCCAAAAGAAAAAACTCACCTAGTGCTTATAGATCCTGATGATTATTCAAATGGTGCGGCATATTATTATGATAATAAAATAATGATTTGGGCATCTCCCTTAGATTTTGAATTGAGAGGAAGTCATCGTTGGTTGCAGAATGTAATTACACATGAATTTGCACATATAGTCTCTTTACAGAAGTCCATGAAGGCAGGTACAAGATTGCCAGGTGCTTATTTACAAATAATGAATTATGAAAAAGAAAATCGTCCTGATGTTTTATATGGTTATCCAAATACTATAATTAGCTACCCAATCCCTGGAACAAGTATTCCGCCATGGTTTGCAGAGGGAATAGCTCAATATATGTACGATGATGCAGACTGGGATATATGGGATTCTCATAGAGATATGGTTTTAAGAGACAGAGTCATAAACAATAATATGCTTACTTTTACTGAAATGAATACATTTGGGAAAAAAGGCATAGGTAATGAATCAACATATAACTCAGGCTTTGCACTTGCTACATACATTTCTAATGAATATGGTTCAAATGTCATAGGTGAGATAATAGACGAATTATCAAAACCATATAATTTCTCTATTGATAAGGCTTTTATGAATGTTTTAGGAATAAGTGGTAGTGAGGTATATCAAGATTTTAAATCTGTGTTAGAGGCAAGATATAATAGCCTTACTGAACCTTTAAAAATTTTGCCTGTTAAAGGTGATATAATTCAGAATAAAGGAACAGCTAATTTATCGCCAAAATGGCACCCAACTAAATATGCCTATGTATATTTATCTAATAAAGAAAACGATTTTATTGGGCAGACTGATTTATTTTTTCATGATCTAGAATCTGGTGTACATAAAAAAATAAAGAGCGGGGTCTTTTCGTCACCAAGTTGGAACTTAGATGGTAATAAAGTTTATTATTCAAAAAAATCAAAATTTCCAAACAAAAATGGATCTCGATTCTATGATATCTATTCATATGATTTTCAAAATGATAAAGAAGAAAGATTAACAAAAGATTTAAGAGCATTCAGTCCTGTTTTTATAAGCAAGGATAGCTCAATTGCATACTTAGCAACATATGACGGGGGTCAAGATGTGTATTTATTAGATCTTAAGTTAAATACTTCAAAGAAGCTTACTGATTTCATAGATAGACCAATGATCAGTTATCTTACTTATGATAGCACTACACATAAATTATACTTTGATTTGACAAGTCATCATTTTCGAGATTTATATTCACTTGATCTCATAAATAATGAAATTGAATTATTCGCAGGAAACAAGTTTTATGATGAGAGAAATATTTCCTTTAATAATTCTGGCTTTAGCATTCATAGTACAGATAGAAGTGGTATATATAATCTATACATGATAAATACTTTAGACTCTACTTCAGGCTATATTACAAATGTTACTGGCGGAGCGTTTATGCCAGACATATCAAAAAATGGTAAGGTGCTTTACTCTTTATATGAAAATGGTTCTTATAATATTGCGTTATTAGATGAGATATTCTATATAGAAGAAGACTACATAGGTTATGGGCCAAATTACTATCAAAACAATAAAGATATAAGAGACCCTATTAAAGATTTATATCAAGCTAAATCAAAGCCATACGAAGATCAATTCCCAAATATGTTTTTAATGCCTAAACTAATGTTTGATTATGGTACACTAAAGCCTGGTTTTTATTTTTCATCCAATGAAATAATAAATAGGCTTTCTCTTTTTGGAGGCGCATCATTAAATAAATTAAATGATCTTGATTTATTTTTTATTTTTGACTTTAAGAGACTCTATCCAACTATTTTCTTTGAAACATATTATTTAACTAGAAATAAAACCGATAATACATTTTATAATGGCGTTTATCGTATAAAAGACGATATCAAGTTTAGGCTTGTACAATTTCGTACTGGATTGAAAATACCTATTTTTGGCTCAGAATTAGAGATGGCAATATCTAGGCAATGGTATAGGGCTTTTATTCAAGAGCAAGTTTATACAAATGAGGGTATACTAGATCCAGGAGCGGCATATGATTATTTTCGTGGATGGTCTCTAAATAGTAATTGGAAAATTGATATGAGAAAGAGAACCCTTGATAAGACTATTAATCCATCAAATGGTTTTACATTGAATGCAAATTTAGATATTGAGAAAAATGATTTTATAGATGGTTTAGACTTTTCTGATTCAGGAACATTACTTGAGAGTTTTAAACCAAATAATCTTTTGAGATTTCAATTTGCAGGATCTTACCATCATAGATTACCTAGAATGGATCTATTGACCTTATCAATTAGCACCAAGATAGGATGGATCAGTAACAGAAATGCCGATTCATTTTTTCATTTTTATATGGGTGGTATGCCGGGCCTAAGAGGGTATCCTTACTACGCTATTCATGGCACAAAAAGTGGAATGGTTGATTTAACTATCCGTGCACCATTATTTAGGGAAAAACACTACAAAACTAAGCTAATGATTTTCCAAAATGCTACAATTGGTGCGATATACCAGTTTGGAGATGCTTGGAATAATGACTTTTTATTAAAAAAATCTTTTGGAATTCAATTAAGGTTAAATGGTTTTTCTTTTTATAACTTTCCAACCGCAATTGAGTTAGAATATCATCAACCTATGAATAATTTTGAGATGTTAATAAATAATAATCAGATAGAACCATATACAATTGAATATGGTGAAAGAGGTAGAGGCTATGTCAAAATTTTATTTGATTTTTAGTTTATATTTTTCATTTATATCAACCAATTATACTCAACAGGTTTTGGAGCCTATGAATGTTTCTGATACTACTTCAATATTAAAGATTGATGAGCAAAAAGTAGTGCAATATCCTGGAAAACCACTAATTATGTCATTAGTTTTTCCAGGTACTGGTCAATATTATAACAAATCACCTATGTGGAAAGTCTTAGGTTTCATAGGGGCTGAGTTTGGTAGTTTGATTGCCTGGAACTATTTTTTAAATGATGCAGAAAAAAAGAAAAATGAATATCAAGATTATGCAGATTTAAACTGGTCACTAGATAATTGGGCTTATAATCGTTATAATTTTCCTGGCCAAACAATAGAAGATAGACCTTGGTCATCTTTTTCATCATTACAAACATTGCGAGGAACCCATCATCTTCAACTAATAATAACCGGTGAACTTGCAAATGAATTAAATATAAGTAGAGTATCATCGGATAGTTTAGAGAGCAATCTTGGATGGGTATTGGATCCAGTAAATCGATCTAATATAATGGTAGTACGAGATAGACACTTTTACGAGAATATTGGTAAATATGATCAATTTGTTGGTGGATGGAATGATGC
>CAZPIF010000062.1:0-7957 GCA_964586565.1 uncultured bacterium | reverse complement strand
TGCCTTTATTTATTTTTACGACAACGCTGGTGTCTGACTGCTGGGTTTTAGATTCTGCAAAAACACTTTGATCAATAACATCCATAACAATATCTTCATCCAATGGTGGTATATACTCTTTTTGCAGTTTTTTGTAATTGGGGCTGGGGGACTTATGCTTTATATCTTGACTTTGCGTTCTTTTAAATAGATCAAATACTTTTTTAAATATTCTTGTTTTAGGCACACTATTGCTAGATTCTGCCAAAATGGGCTTATTTTTTTGAATCACAGTATCTTTCGGCGCTATAAGTTCTTTTTTTATTTGAGCCTGACCACCTCCCGTTTTATAAGCAGGAAATCCACCATTAAACCACCCATCATCCTTTTTGCTTTCTAAATCACTCTCACTTGGCCGCGAAGATTTAACAATTTTTTCTGTAAAAACTTCACCAGTTGAATTTTCAATATAAACCTCGTTTAACAAAGAGTCCGGTTTGATAATTTTATCAATATTTCTTAATGAAAATTGATTATTATTTCCATCATCGATGGGACCAATCGACCTTTTCAATAAAACCGATTTACTCAAAGCTTCTTTTTCTCCAGGGTGGTTGGTTGTATATAATTTACCATGATATTCAAAAATAGCATTTGGACCTAATTCTTTTCTAGCTTCATCAAAAGCATTTTTAAAATTTGTATTATATTTAGGAAACCCTGATGATTTTGCAATATTAAACACAGAAGATCCTTTCTTTTTTATATGTTGCTTAAGGTTTGCGACCTCAGATTTTTTCATTTCCGTATGAATAAAAACAATAGTGCTTGGTGAGGTTTTTGAATTAATAATATCGTAACCAAGTATTGGTTTTTTTACAAGTATCGCTAGCTGTGTAGATTCATCAAAATCATCAATCACTATTTTCCTAACAACACCTGAAAAGTTTTGTTTGGGCTTTATATTTTTTGGTGACCTAACCCCAAGTAAGGTTAGGTATACCCAACCCCTATCTGATTTCCATCCAATAATATCATCATCATTAATAGGTTCTGTATAATCGATATTCACCATAATACCGTTTTGTTTAATGCTATAGCTAACATCTTTAAGCTTTGCACCCATAACTATGGGCACAGAAAGAACTACAAAACATTTTATAAATGTATTATTCAATTAGAACTCCGCATGAGTGGGCCACTAAAGACCCATCAGATTTTAAAATATAATAAACATTTAAAGCAAGAAGTAACTCAAGTGTTTTATGTCCAAATATATATACATTTATGCTCTTCTATTCTTTTTTTTTATCTATTAAATTTATTTTTTTTTATTTTGTAACTAACGGAGTTCGTGCAATAACATTTGACAATGTGGTGTTTGTTAAAACTTCTTTTTTGCACACTTTTTATATTGCCTTCTCATTTGTTTGGCAAAAAAACTACAACCATTAAAGTTTTTCATGTTTTTGAGAGTTTTGGACAAGAAACACAAGAATTAAAAAACTCTATAGTAATGAATTATCTACCAAATGGAGTTTTAAATGATAGCACTGTTTACAGCCACACTATACCATTAGATAAAAAATATGTTTATGTTTCGGGTTTGGGCGAAGGACTAAAACTACAAAGAACATATAAAAGAGAAATAATTTTATCTTATCGATTTGAAAATGATAAAAATGGTAACCGAATCAGCACTTCTTTATATGGCTCAGGAGACAGTTTGTACTGGAAAGAGTATCAAAAATATGACGATAAAGGAAAAATTATTAAAAAAATAAGGTATAACCCCCTTAAAGCAATAAACCCCGATACAGCATTGATCAGAAAGGATGGCAATGAGATGCTTTGGGGTGAGAGCTATAGCTACGATTCAACGGGGAGAGTTTTGAAGTGTAAGGAGCTCTATAACAACTATGCTCTGGTAGTTACCACATTTCAATTAGACTCCTTAGGCTCTCCTATAAAAACAAAAGAATACTTTGATCCTTCAGTTATTTTTCAAACAATTTTCTTTCATAACGATATTGGACATTTAATCCAAGAATCTACAACAGGTAGACTAGGGAATTTAATTGAATCAAAAACCCATGAATATGACATTCTTGGAAGAAGAATTGCAACAACAGTTTATAATGATAATGGTACTACCGAAAAAATTTATAATACTGTTTTTGATGATGACAATTTTAAAATCTATGATTATTATACAGATTCTTTAATTTACCTATCATCAATTAGAGAAGTTCTCTTAGATAACAGTGGGCGAACACATATAGAAGCTATCTTGGATGGTAAAAACAAAGTATTAGAAAAAAACGTATATGACTATGATAATAAAGGGCGTATTTCTGAAATAAAAAATTATGATATGGTTCGCCTTAGAATGCATAGAAAAAGAGAAATTCCTATTAGGGTTAATATCTATGAATATGATTAAATTAGGAGTAGTTTTTTCAATGACAATCAATTCTGGAGGTAACTATGAAAGTCATTGATCCAAAGAGCTTGGTAATTGGCGCACTCCTTGCGCTCCTTATCGTATCAACTTTAGGATTAAGACCAAAAACCGATGAGCTAGGCCACTTAGTTGTTCGAAGCCTTACAATTGAAGATGACCGAGGTGTAATTATGGGCTATCTTGGTAATGGCTATATGCAAACCTATAATCAATATGGTGAACCCACGTTGTTTATAGGAACCGGTAAAGATGGTGGTGGTTATATGAGAGCATACAATGGTAATGGTGACGAATCTGCATATGTTGGAACCGGCAGAATGGGTGGAGGATATATCCGCACATATAATAACTCTCAAAAAGAAACAGCTTACCTGGGCACAGGTTCTGATCATGCTGGTCAGCTTAGAATATATAATAAAGAAGGTGAAACCTCATCTTACTTAGGAGAGGGATACTATCAAGCATATAACCAATTTGGGGAAAGAACATTATTCTTGGGAACAGGTAGCAGCGGTGGCGGATATCTTCGTACATACAACTTCAACGGACAAGAAACCGTTTATATTGGAACCGGGGCAGACAGTTCGGGACAATTGCGAGTGTATGATGCCGCTGGTGAAACTGGGACATTTTTGGGTAGTGGATACTTTCGTACATATAATCAATTTGGGAAAATGACAACATATCTAGGCAATGGTAGAGATGGTGGTGGATATCTACGAACTAATAACAAATTTGAAACAGAGACTGCATTTTTAGGTACCAATAATTCAAATGAAGGATTAATAAACCTCAATGATAAATTTGGTCAAAGTTTTTGGATACGTCTAAATAAAGGCGAATAATTTATTTTATACATTTTTTTGACTTTAATGCTTCATTGTATTAATTTCGGCAATAAAAGGTATCCGAGAGGAGGATGAAACACATATTATCCTCAAAGCCTTCCTTTTTTTAAATACTCAGACTATATGAGGATTTGACCATGCGGAAAATACTGGTTATAATGCTAGCTCTGTCAGGAATGGGTTTAGCCCAAAATGACGGACTAGTAAAAACATACTACCCCAGCGGGGCCCTAGAAACAGAAGGAAACTATAGCAACGGAGTTCGGGATGGACTCTGGGTCTTTTGGTATGATGGTGAGGTATATCAAGACTTTGGCGAAGATGGTGAACCAAATACAAACGACGAAGGCGAAAACAACGGTCAATGGGATTCAACTGAAACTGTTGTTGTTGATTTAAATGGTAATACATATTTTGACCCTCCGCTTAAGCAAATGGAAGGCGCCTATAAGCTAGGTGACAGAGACGGGATGTGGACCAGTTGGTACTTAAATGGGATGAGAAAAGACGAATCTAATTATTCAGATGGAAAACTTAATGGAACCATTAATCGTTGGCATGAAAATGGTAATAAGTCAGAAGAGGGCACCTACGAAGTAGGTAAACAATCTGGATCCTGGACTTGGTATTTTGAAACTGGGATTAAAAAAGAACAAACCAAATTTTCAGACGGTCAACAAGATGGGCTGTGGATACAGTGGTTTGGAAGCGGGGGAAAGAAATCAGAACGTAAATTCTCTAGTGGAGAAAGAGATAGCACTTGGACCTCCTGGTTCGAAAATGGCAACAAAAAATTTCAAGCTACATATAAAAATGGAAAACTTAATGGTCAGTGGACTTCTTGGTATCAAGGAGGAATAGTTAAAGAAAAAACAGGAAGCTATATTGATAATAGATTGGATGAAAAGTGGACATACTGGGATAACGATGGCAGAAAAACCGAAGAAATAACTTTTAATAGCGGGATTAAAAATGGAAAATATCTTTTTTGGAATGTTGACAATTATAAAGTTATTGATGGCGAATATTTAAATGGTGAAAAACATGGGCTCTGGACGCTGTGGTATGATGATGGGGTCCTAAAAGGAAAAGAAAATTACTCAAATGGTGAAATGGATGGTTTGTGGACCTGGTGGAGACCAAACGGAATTAAGGATAAAGAAGGGAATTATAAAAATAGCGTTAAGCATGGGTTGTGGACTTCTTGGAGCAACAAAGAACATAAAAAGGGAGAAGAAACCTATGTTAATGGAGAATTAGATGGCCTCGTAACGATCTGGCATGAAAACGGAAACAAAGACAGAGAGGGCATTATAAGAGGCAATGAGCCTGAGGGTACCTGGACTTATTATTTTGCTGATGGGAAAGAAGATTTCAGATTTGATTATGGGTCTGGACTTGATCGTGTTAGAATAGCCGAGCTTGAAGAAAGAGATGGGGTCTTCTATAAAATAGGGAAGCATAAACCCTACACCGGAATAGTAGTGGAATCAGGAGGAATAAAAGACTATCTGCTGCTAGGAAGGTTTCAGGCTGGTAGACGAGATGGGCAATGGGTGCAGTGGTACCGCAATGGCCAAAAGGAGGTTGAGGGTACCTACTATCGCGGAAAAAAGAATGGAAGCTGGACACTATGGTATGAAGATGGAACCTTAAAAGAAAAGGGGAAATTTGATATGGGAAGCACAGATGGTAATTATAAATACTGGTATGCAAATGGGCACCTTCATATGGAACAATCCTATAATAAGGGGAAACCTCATGGGCGCTGGACTTGGTGGTTTGAGCACGACCACAACCTAACATTTACTGATGGTACGTGGTCATATAACGGAGGAACATATAAAGCCGAAAACGATGAAGAATTATGGAATTGGTGGTGGTATTTGAACGATAACAAAGAAATGGAAGGTTATTATGTTGAAGGAAGAAAAAATGGGACATGGACGTGGTGGTTTGATAATGGCGTTAAACAATCTGAGGGTAACTACTATAATGACGAACAAAATGGACTTTGGTCATATTTTGCTTTAGATGGTTCAATAGCTGAAGAAATAACTTTTTCTGGGGGTAAAAGAGATGGCAGATCAACAATATGGTTAAACCCTGAAGAAAAACAGGAGGAAAAGTTTTACAAAAATGGTAAGCTAGATGGTCCAAGTACTTTTTGGGAAAACGGGTACAGAAGCAGCATGACAACATATAAATCTGATACACCAGAAGGGCCATGGGTGATTTGGTATGCAAACAATGACCAAATTAAAGAACAGGGATTCCATCAAAGTGGAATTAAAGAAGGCTTAACAACATATTATTATGATGATGGAAAAATGCAAAGAGAAGGTTTTTTCCAAAATGCCCTTCCAGATGGAATTTGGACTTACTGGAATAAAAAAGGAGATAAAGACTTTGATTTTGATTTTGGGTCTGGCCTTGAGCATATATCACTTGAAGACCTCGTTGAAAGAGAATCAACTTTTTTTAAACTTGGAGAAGACAATCCTTTTACCGGCATAATTACTCAAGAAAACCCAGAAACAGATTATTTGTTTTTAGGTCGAACAAAAAATGGAAAAAAAGATGGTCAATGGGTGAAATGGTTTCCAAGTGGAAAAGATGTACCCGAGATAATCCTTGTTGATGTACCAACACCTGAACCCGATTTACCTTGGAGTGGGGGTAAACAGGAACAAGGTGGATATAAAGAAGGCAAAAAACATGGGGAATGGACTGAGTGGCATGACACTGAACATATAAAATCTCATGGCAAATATGAATCTGGAGTTATGAATGGATATTGGACTTTTTACCACAAAAATGGAATTAAAGAAAAAGAAGGAAGCCTAGAAAATGGAAATGCTGATGGATTATGGGTTTTTTATGATAAAGAATCAAATAAAATACAAGAAGGGTCTTTCACAAACGGAATAAAAGAAGGACAATGGACTGCCTGGTTTGAAGATGGTCGCATTACGGAAGGATACTACTTGAATGGGAAAAAAGATGCTGCTTGGACAAGCTGGTGGGATTATGAAAGAACAAGAAAAGAAATGAAAGGTGCATACAGAAATGGTAAAATGGTAGACAAGTGGTTCTTTTATGATAAAAATGGAAACCTAAAAGAGATTAGGTATTTTTCACCTGACTTTTAGTAATTAGATTAAAGCTTAAATCAATATATAATAAAAAAGGGAAAAACATTGAAATACGTATACCTATTTGGTAATGGTACCGCTGATGGTACTGCAAAAATGAAAAACACTTTGGGTGGTAAAGGTGCAAATTTAGCTGAAATGAATCATCTAGGAATTCCTGTACCGCCAGGATTTACAATTACAACAGATGTCTGTACACATTACTATGATAATAATTTAAAATTTCCTAGCGGTCTTGAGGACAGCGTTTTAAGCGCTCTTAAAGAAACTGAAACTATTATGAATTCTAAATTTGGAGATCCCGATAATGCATTATTGGTATCAATACGCTCAGGCGCAAGGCAATCAATGCCTGGAATGATGGAAACAGTATTAAATGTTGGGTTAACATCAAAAACCATTCCAGGTTTAATCAAAAAAAGCGGCAGTGCTAGATTTGTATATGATGCATATAGAAGGTTAATTATGATGTATGCAGATGTTGTAATGGAAAAAGCTTCGGGAATAGAACTAAAGCATGGGAGCGGCATAAGACATAAACTGGAATCAATACTTGATAATTATAAAGAAGAAAACAATTACCAAAACGATACTGATCTTTCAGGAGAAGATTGGGAAAAAATATCCGAAATTTTTAAAAGTGAAGTTGAAAACACGCTTGGTAACAAGTTCCCAGACGATCCAATGGAACAACTATGGGGTGCAATAAAAGCTGTTTTTATAAGTTGGAATGGGGAAAGAGCAATAAACTATAGACGAATTGAAAACATTCCAGATGAATGGGGAACAGCTGTTAATGTTCAGACTATGGTTTTTGGCAATATGGGGGAAAACTCTGCTACCGGTGTTGCTTTCACAAGAAACCCCGCAACTGGAGAAAATAAATTCTTTGGAGAATGGCTTGTAAATGCACAAGGGGAAGATGTTGTTGCTGGACTTAGAACACCAAACCCTCTCAATGAAGATACCAAAACAAAAGAGACCGAACACTTGGCATCTCTTGAATCAAGCATGCCTAAGATCTATTCAGAGCTAGATAAAATTAGAACCTCTCTTGAGATTCATTATTCCGATATGCAGGATATAGAATTTACTATACAGGAAGGTAAGCTTTGGATGCTCCAAACTAGAGTAGGAAAAAGAACCGGGGCTGCAGCAATAAAAATGGCTGTTGACATGAAAAAAAAAGAAATGATAACAAAGGAAACAGCTTTGTTGCGTGTAAAGCCTGAACAATTAGACGAGCTTTTACACCCCATGCTTGATCTAGAGGCAGAAAGCCAAGCAGAGGTTCTTACCAAGGGTCTGCCTGCGGGTCCAGGTGGTGCAACTGGGAGAATTGTATTTACCGCCGATGATGCGGAAGAATGGCATAAAAATGGTGAAATAGTTATTCTTGTAAGAGATGAAACTTCCCCAGAAGATGTACATGGTATGCACGCAGCTGAAGCTGTTCTTACTGCTAAAGGTGGAATGACATCGCATGCCGCTCTAGTCGCAAGAGGCTGGGG
>CAZPIF010000061.1:0-7979 GCA_964586565.1 uncultured bacterium | reverse complement strand
GCCGATGGTACTGCGCGGGAAACCAGCGTGGGAGAGTAGGACGTTGCCGGGAATACTTAAAAAGCCCCTAGTAATAGGGGCTTTTTCATTTTAGACTATTAAGGTTACTTCTTAATTGTTAAATTGAAACAAGAATCGTAAAACCTGAATGAAACATTTAATCAATATATTTATAACATTATTACTGATTAGTTCGATCAAGAGTCAGACGGATCCTCCTAATGTTACATTGCAAGGCGAGATTTTTGAATATGCTACTTATTATATTAATAGTTTTGATATAAATACTGGTTCTACTAATGTGCAAATATTTAGATATACACTCTCTTCTGTTGATACAGGATTTCAAGAGGTAAAAGTTCATTTTAAAGCCTCCATGATTTCTCCATCTCTGGGAATTGAAAGTAATCAAACAATTATTGAGGTTCAAACGGATCCGTTTAGATTCAAAAATGGTATTCTGCTCGATAATAGATTTATTTCATCGGAGACTACTATAATCTATGATATGGATTCTCCCCCTAATAGTATTGAGTTGAAGGGGCAGGTTCTTGATCGTTTGGATCCATCTCAAGCCGAAGTTATCATGCAAAGTGTAATGACTACAGGAAAAATTGCAGATGGTGAATATACTTTTGAAGTAAATATTTTATCAGCTAGTGATCAGGTACTACAATCTGATTCAAAAACAATATTAGTCCAATCTCCAGTGGCGATTTCTTTAGAATCACCAGCAGGTACGTTATCTGATACACTAGATAATACTGTATATACTACATTCCCAATTTTTCAATGGTTTTCTCAAATTTGTAATGGTTGTAATACATTTATAAGGGTAGCGCAGTTTAATTCTCAAGTACATAGTTCAATGGAAGATGCTATGGAAGACCAACGTGTATTACCATTCGATCAGACTGTAGATTGGTATCAAATTGATAATATCAATAGTTTTCAATATCCTTTTAGCGGTGCTTATCCTTTAGAAGAGGGTAATGTATATTGCTGGCAAGTAATGATAACAATGCCCACAACCTCAGGTTCTGAGGAAATGGTTTCTACAATCGCATCATTCAAAATCGGGGAACCGGGTAATATTGAGTCTAATGAAATGATGTCAAATCCCTTACTCATGGCTCTTCAGCAATTACTGGGAGATGATCAATATAATACTTTATTTGGTTCAGGTAGTGAGCTTCAGGGATTTAATCCCACGGGGCAAGTTGATGTAAATGGTATCACTGTTGATGAATCTACAATTAATAATCTATTGAACCAGATTATGAACAATAATTATCAAATACAATCAGTAACAGTTGACTAATGTTTGTACGTAAAATAAAAATAGCTTTTCTTTTCTCACTATTTCTTTCATTTCTTTATGCTGATAAAATTGCTGTAGCTACTAAGGTAAAAGGAACTGTTGAAATAATGCCCGTTAAGAAAAAGAAATTTAAGAAATTAGTCCCTGGAAGCATTCTTTCAGACGGT
This sequence comes from uncultured bacterium, assembly GCA_964586565.1. Classification (GTDB taxonomy): domain Bacteria; phylum Fidelibacterota; class Marinisomatia; order Marinisomatales; family UBA1611; genus NZWG01. Next base: position 6,491 of record CAZPIF010000061.1, on the reverse strand, counting down.
GATAAAATTCGTACAGGTGCCAAAGGATTTACAGCAATTATTTTTATTGATGACAAATCCACTTTAAAGTTAAAAGAAAACTCTGAAATAGTAATTAATGGCCAGAGGTCAGCTGCGAGTATTTCCAAGAAAATTAATATGGATATTGGAACTATACGTGCTACTGTTAACAAGCAGAACACTGATTTTGTAATTCAAACACCTACATCTGTTGCATCTGTGAAGGGCACAGACTTTTGGTTGTTATCAAATCCAGAGACAGGAGATCAGGTTATGGGTTTGGAAGGAACTATTGGTTTAACAAATAATGAGACTGGGCAAGAGGTTGATGTGACGCAAGGGATGAGCGGAGTATCAACGCCTGATGGAAATCTTGGGTTAGAAGAAACTATAGAATCTGCTCTTCCTGAAGATCCAAGTGAGGAATTAGAAGGCTCATCAGAAATAAAAATTTACTTGGAAGGTCCGAATGGTCAACAAAAAGTGATGATTATTGAATATCAATAATCTTCTCTCTTCCTTATAGATTTAAATAAAATTATTTCTATGCGAGAATGCATTATACAGAAAATTTTTCTGATCATATGTTTATTTTCATTAAATATGATCTTTTCCCAATCTAATCAATATTATTATCATAAAAATCCGAGTCCAATAGATGAAGGAACTTCAATTGAAATTTCGCAGCTTATTTTTATGTCTCAACCAATACAAACGGGTGTATTATTTTTTAGAGATAAGGGCGAGTTAAGCTATCAAGAGGCTGAAATGTCTTTCCAAGGAGGTAAATGGTTTGGTATTATACCGGGACACCGTGTCACGTCCAAAGGCATTGAATATGTTACAATATTAACAACATTAGAAGGAGGAAGAATCGCTCTTCCATTGGTTGAAGATCCATTTTCTGAACCTCTGGAAATAGATATAATTCCCAAAAATATTAATAAGCCAGAAAAATTATCTAAAGATGTTCAAAGTAGCTTTTCTAATAAAGATATATTAATACTATCTCCAGAAGAAGGATCAGTCAATAGGCCTGATGAGGTTGTAATTTCAGTTTCACTTTTCAATGCACCTAATATAGACCGGAAAGATTTTCAGATTTTTATTGATGAAAAAGACTATACAGATCAAACAATTATTTCTGGTGATGTACTTTCTCTAGTTACAGATGATGAAATAAAATTTGGTTATCATAATGTAAAAATCAATTTTAAAACAACATACGGTATGTCTATTGACCCTGTTAAGTGGACATTTAGTGTTAGTAAGGGAATTGATAATCTTTACGAATCCTTTAAATATAAGGGCTCTTTGCTCAGGAAAACATCTTCAACAACTGCTTCCTCTATTGCTATTAGAGAAAAGGAACTAGCTGGGACAATTGATGCGGAATTAAGTTGGATAAAAGCAAGATATAAATTTCGTAGATCTAGTCGAGATTCAGAATTTGCACAACCTCTTGATCGTACGAGCCTTTCTTTACAAATAACAGATTATCTTAAAATAGAAGATGGAGATATATATCCTTCAATATCACCCTATATACTTAATGGCAAAAAAGTTATCGGCCGTAATGTTAACATTGATATACCAGTTGGCTTTGGGTTTGATGGTTTAAATTTATTTGGAAGAAATTTATTTGCATTTGACTTTAATGGTTCCGTTGAATTAGAGACAGTTTCTGGTCTGTTATCACGGCAAGTACAATATCAAAAAGGTCTTGATCGTGCCTATGAGTTATTATTTAATGATATAAAATATGATGATTTAGGTAATAGGATTTTTCTATTTAATAGGAAAGGATACACTTTCCCTAGAAAAATAAATTCTGGGAAATTAACATTTGCATTTAATAATCGATTTAAAGCCGGTATTCATTTTTTAAAAGCAAAAGATGATTATGAAAAAATTAATATTCGTGCTTCTGGAAGTAGCTTATTTACTGTTGATACAAGTGTATTTGGAGATTCATTAACATCTCAATACACACTGGTTCAATTTATTGATGCATTAAATAATAACGATACAATTGAAATAAAGAAAAAAAATTGGAGTGATGGTAATCCGCAAGAGAATTTAGCATTAGGATTAGATATGGAAACATCCTTAGATAATCGAAAAATAATATTGCAGGTTGGATGGAATATGAGTCTAACAAACTATAATATATGGGCTGGTACTGCTAGTAAGGATTCTCTTGACCTTCTTATGGATACTATACCTGATGGTAAACTAATGGGTGATTATGACATATCTAAAATTGGTGATTTTATAGATTCATATGAGAATATTTTTACTATACACCCTCTTTATATGACCCCAATTCTTCCAATTGATCCTATCCTTGCTGAAAAAAATAAATTCAGAGCATTTTTAAATATGCCATCTTCAGCATATTATTTGAGATTGAAGGGTAGTTACTCATTTAATAATTTAATGATAGAATACAGGCAGCTTGGTCCAGAATATAGAAGTTTTGGCAATCCATATTTAACAAACAATGTAAGAGAATTTTCAATAAATGATAGATTATCAATGTTGGGAAGAAGACTAATGTTTGTTGTTGGGTATAAATATCGTGACAACAAATTATCTGATCTCGTAGCGCATCCTGTTGCAACAAAGACAATATCTATGAATACGACATTAGTCCCAGGACCGGGAGCACCATCAATAATTCTAAATATACAATCCATTGGCAGAACAAATGGAATTGATTCAATAGATACAGATCAATACGGAAATTACTTGGGTGACAATAGAGAAAATTCTAAAGCTCTCAACGTGATGGCTTCTATAAATATTCCAGGAGATTTTGAATATTTCACTTCTACTACTTCTATCAATTTAAATTCAATTAGTTACAAAGATAACTTAGCTGTAGATAGAAATCAGGATTACTTTTTTCAAAAATCAGAAACTCAGTCTGTTTCAGCTACAATTTCAACTAGGTTTAATATTCCTCTTAGTACAACAACAGCATTTAATCAGACTAAGATAATTATCCCTTTTATTAATGAAAATAATATTGCAAGAGAACAAATTAACACATGGACTTCTCTAACAGCGTCATCACAATACCGGTTATATAATAATCAATTAAGATTACGGAGTGGTATAGATTTCACAACGAATGGAAAGAAAGATGATAGTTCAATAGAACTATATGGTGGAAGAATAGGATGTGAATGGAATATTTTAAAACAATTAACACTAAATTTTAATAGTTCAATTAGATTTAATAATAGTATGGGGAATAAAACTGACGCTATTGATAATGACAATGATGGGCAAATAGATGAAAAAGGTGAAAATTGGTCACAGAATAGTTCAGGGTTTAATTTGAGTTTAGGATATAGATTTTGATCAATAAAGTAAAAAAGTTTTTTGAAGAACATTTAGTAGACCTGGGTCTTACTATGGGTGCGATCATCCTAACTTGTTTTTTTCACTGGACAGGTGTATTCGACTTTTTGGAATTAAAGACATATGATTATCGTTTCCATAGTGTAAGAGGACCACTCACTGGTTGGCGTGCTAGTGATTCTACAATAATTAACCTCGGTACGGATGTAGTACTAGTTGAGGTTGATGACGAAGCATGGAGAATTCTGAAGGAAAAGAAGGTACCATGGCCATACCCTAGAGGCGATATATGGGCAAGAGCAGTAGATAACCTTAGTAAAGCAGGAGCAAAAGTAATTGCATTTGATATTCAGTTTGACTCACCTGATGCAAGATCGGAGTATTTGAGAAGTGTAAGCGGTAATCTACCTCCAGAATTTCAGCAATATCTACCTGGCCATGGAGATATCGTTTTAGCAGAATCTATAAAAAAAGCCCAAGAAAGTGGAACCAATATTATAATGGATGTTAAAATGGTTCGAGAACCAACAAGAATTCCACCAACCTATATAGCATATCCAGTTGATGAAATAATGGAAGTTTTACCTGAAACAGGTCTTATAAATGACATGCTTGATACTGATGGTTTTTCTCGTCAATATAGCATTGCAGGATACATGGAACATGAGCCAGATAAAGCATACCTGACCTTGGGATTAAAATGTGTTAAATCATTTTTGGGGATGTCTGATAGTTTAGTTCCCACTTTTAATTCGAAAAAAATGATATGGAGTTTTGGAGATCTTAAAATTAATTCATATGGACAAACAAATAATTTTTTGGTTAATTACTATGGTCCTCCCTCTGGATATAAAATACCAGGCAATAATTCATTCAAGCCATGGGGTACTTTTCCTCGATTTTCGTTATCACAAATACTGGATACTCAAGATTATGATTTGCCAGAAGATATTGATTGGATGAGTCAATTTTTACCTGGAGAGGTTCCAGAATGGATTTTAGCTATTGAAGACGAGTCAGAAAAAAATGAAATGATGTCCATGATGGGTATAGGTACAGATTTCGATATAAAAAAATCGCCATTTTATAATAAGATCATAATATTAGGTGTAAATGTCGAAGTAATTCATGATGTTAAGTCTACACCATTTTACAATTACATGGACATGAGCCAATTAACTCCTGGTATGGAAACTCATGCAAATGCCATACAGACACTACTTCATAATAATTATATTAAGGTCTTTGGAGGAAAGACAACACGTTATTTAGCAGAAGGTGCACCCTATCCATTGGTTAATTTTATCTTGATATTTACTTTATGTGCAGTTGCATATTTATTATTAACAAAACTTGATCTTCATCCTATTATAGCAGGGCTTATAATATTTTCTGAAGGATTGCTCTACTATGCATTCGCAATGGGGATGTTTGCAAATGATTATTGGTGGTTCTGGAAGTCCTCTATCGCAAGTATACTTCCTTCTAGTTTACATGAAGTATTTTACGAATATTTACAAGTGACCTTGCCACACCCTGGACAGTCCTACATTATGCCCATCATTGCCCCCTTAGCAGGACTTACATTGACCTATGCATCAAATATTATTTTTCAATTCTTACATGAGAAACAAGACAAAAAATTCTTAAGAGAGACATTTGGGACTTATATTGCTCCAAAAGTACTCGATAAGATGTATGAAGAGAAACAAGCACCAAAACTCGGAGGTGTTGAGGGGCATCACACAGCATTTTTTTCGGATATACAAAATTTTTCTACATTTTCTGAAGTTTTAGAGCCTGAACGAATGGTTGCTTTAATGAATGAATATCTTACAGTGATGTCAAAAGTTATATTGGATAATGAAGGGACATTGGATAAGTATATTGGAGATGCAATTGTGGCATTTTATGGAGCACCTGCGCCTGTTGATAATCATGAAGTAAAGTCATGTAGGACAGCATTAGCGATGCAAGGTGCTTTAAGGGATTTAAGGGATAAATGGCAGAATGAAAATGATTGGCCTGAGATAGTATACTCTATGCAGCATCGTATAGGTCTTAACAGCGGTAAAATGGTTACTGGTAATATGGGTTCTGAGATGAGAATGAATTATACCATGATGGGTGATACGGTAAATCTTGCTGCAAGGCTTGAATCATCAGCAAAACATTATGGTGTATATAATTTTGTTGGCGAAAATATTTATGAAGCTTCTAAAGATGATTTCATTTTTAGGTTTTTAGATTTTGTCCGAGTAAAAGGTAAAAATATACCTGTCAAAGTATATGAACTAGTTTCATCAAAAAATAATGCAAAAAATTCAGATATAGATCTCATAAGAGCTTTTGAAAATGGATTAGATTGCTACTATCAGCAAGATTGGGATAATGCAATTAATAATTTTAAAAAATCTAAATCAATGGAAAAAAGCTTTACTTCAAGAAATACAACACCTTCTGATGTATATATAAATAGATGCATTATGTTTAAGGATAGTCCTCCTGAAAAAGACTGGGATGGTGTATGGACCATGGTCTCTAAATAAAAATAAATTCACCTTAATTTAATTTAATTTAATAGTATACTATAAAATGGATAACTCTCGTGGAAATATATTATGGGTTGATGATGAGATAGAGCATTTAAAACCTCATATATTATTTTTAAAAGAAAAAGGATATACAATATCCCAAGCTGCAAATGGTTATGACGCTTTAGAATTATCAAAGACTAATGTGTTTGATCTAATACTTTTGGATCATTCCATGCCGGGTATGGATGGTATAGAAACATTAACCAAATTAAAGGACCAAAGGAAAAGCCAGATAATAATAATGATAACAAAAACGGAGGATGAATGGCTAATGGATGAAGCCATTACAGGGCAAGTTGAACAATTTTTAACCAAGCCTGTTAATCCTAGTCAAATATTTATGGCTTGTAAACAAGCATTAGAAAAAAAACAAATAAGACAAGATAGTGCGACAAGCCAATATCTCAGAGAATTTCAGGAAATTGAATTAACAATTGGTAAAAATGAAACCATAAATGATTGGTATAGATTGTATAGAAATCTTGTTGAATGGCAAATTAGATTTGATAGTCACAAAGATATTGG